>CATPCO010000440.1 GCA_955652925.1 uncultured Xanthobacteraceae bacterium
CTTGAACCGAAGCGCCACCTGGATCACCGGCCGATAGATAGAGATCAGTAGGCGGTTCAGCGGATTCTTGTGCTCGGGCATGATCCGGCCGCGCACGAACAAGATCATGAGTGCCGGCACGAGCGTGACTGACAACAGCGCCGCCGCCGCCATCGCGAATGTCTTGGTAAAGGCGAGTGGCTTGAACAGACGGCCTTCCTGCGCTTCGAGCGAGAAGATCGGCAGGAACGAGACAGTGATGATCAGAAGGCTAAAAAAAAGCGCGGGGCCGACCTCGATCGCCGCCTCGATCAACACCTCTGATCTTGATTTTCCGGGCGGGGCACGTTCCAGCCGCTTGTGCGCGTTCTCTATCATGACGATCGCGGCATCGACCATTGCGCCGATGGCGATGGCAATGCCGCCGAGGCTCATGACGTTGGAACTCAAGCCCAACAAATGCATGCAGAGGTAGGCGATCAGCACCCCGAGCGGCAGCGTGATGATTGCGACGAGCGCGCTGCGGACATGGAGAAGGAACACAACGCAAACCAATGCGACGATGGCACTCTCCTCGATCAGCGTGCGCTTGAGGGTGTCGATCGCGCGGTAGATGAGGTCCGAACGGTCATAGACGGGATCGATACTCACGCCCTGCGGCAGGCTCGGCACAATCTCCACGAGCCGGTCCTTGACGTTGCGGATCACGGACAGCGCATTTTCGCCAAAGCGCTGGAGCACAATGCCGGAAACGACCTCGCCGTCGCCGTTCATCTCGGTAATGCCGCGACGCTCGTCCGGCGCGAGTTCGATTCGCGCTACATCCTTTAGCAGGACGGGTACGCCGCGATCGCTCTTCACGACGATCTGCTCCAGGTCGGACAGGCTCTTGATGTAGCCGCGTCCGCGTACCGCGAACTCCCTTTCCGCGAGCTCGACCGTCCTACCGCCCACATCCATGTTGCTGACGCGCAGGGCTTCCCGGATTCTGGCAAGCGGAATGCCGAGCGCCTGTAGACGCCGTGGATCGATGATGACGCTATACTGCTTCACAAAGCCGCCGACGCTGGCGACCTCGGCGACCCCTTCCGCTTTCGCAATCCCGTAGCGGACGTACCAGTCCTGAATTGTTCGCAACTCAGCGAGGCTCTTCTGCGCGCCGCGAACCACGTATTGATAGACCCACCCCACGCCCGTCGCATCTGGCCCCAGGCTCGGCGCAACGCCCGCTGGAAGCCGCCGCGACGCGGAGCTCAGATATTCCAGCACGCGCGAGCGCGCCCAGTAGAGGTCGGTGCCATCCTCGAAGATGACGTAGACGAACGAGACGCCGAAATAGGAGAAGCCGCGCACGACTCGGGACTTCGGAACGCTCAACATCGCCGTGGTCAGCGGATAAGTGACCTGATCCTCGACCACCTGCGGCGCCTGGCCGGGATATTCCGTGTAGACGATCACCTGGACGTCGGAGAGGTCGGGAATGGCGTCGAGCGGCACGCGCGACACCGCGTAGACGCCGGCCAAGGTGACGAATACTGTCGCAAAGCCGATGAGGAAGACGTTGCGCGCCGACCAACGGATGAGCGCCGCGATCATTTCGACGTCTCCGGTCGCGTGAAGGCTTGCAGCGCCGCCTTGAGATTGCTTTCGGCATCGATCAGGAACGTTGCCGACGTGACGACTTCTTCTCCGTTGTCAACGCCGTCGAGAACTTCGACATAGCCATCACCGCGGCGGCCGAGCTTGACCGCCCGCGGTTCGAAGCGGCCTTCGCCCTTGGCGACCAGCACCACTTGCCGTGTGCCGCTGTCGATGACGGCACTGACCGGGACGGCGATCGCAGGCTGTTCGTTTGCCTCGTGGAACACGACATCGGCATACATATCGATTTTCAGTCGACCATCGGGATTGGGCAGTTCGATGCGCACACGCGCCGTTCTCGTCTCCGTCCGCAGCTCCGGGTAGATGAACGTCACTTCGCCCTCCACCGGCTGCGCCGCGTAGGCGCGCACCGTGACGGTAGCGCGCGTGCCAAGTTTGATCGACGGCAGATCGCTCTCGGCGACGTCCGCAATGACCCAAAGATGGGAGTGGTCGGCGATCCGATAGAGCTCGTCGCCTGCTTTCACTCTTTGACCCTTGATCACTCTTTTTTCGATCACGTCTCCAGTTGCGGGCGCGGGCCAATCGAGCGCCATGGGATTCTTGCCCGCGCGCACGTCGCGGATGTGGCTCTCGGATATGCCAAGATTGCGCAGCCGCTGCTCACCACCGCCCGCACCGAATCCGACACGGACGTCGACCTGCGCACTCACAATGTCAGGGCTATACACGCGAAAGAGCGGATCGCCGGCGTGAACATGCTGGCCGGTTTTGTCGACAAAAAGCTCTTCGATGTATCCGTCCGATCGCATCGCAACGATAGTCAAACGAGATTCGTCGTGCGTCACCGTGCCGATTGCGCGCACCGGACGCACAATGGCGCGCGCCTCGACCGGCTCCGTTCGCACGCCGCTGCGCTGCACCTTGTCGAGGCTCACCTTGACGGTCTTGCCGTCCTCCTGCTCCTCGCCTTCGTAGACTGGGATGTAGTCCATCCCCATCCAGTCCTTCTTCGGGACCGGCGAGGTGTCGGGCAGGCCCATGGGATTGCGGTAATAGAGAATCCGCTTGGCTCCAGATGGACCTGGCCTCGCAGTCGCGGCCTTCAAATCGAAGCTGATGTCCTCGCTGGCAAGCACAGCGCGATATGGCCGCCCATCCTGCGTTGTTTTGAGTTCATGGGAATAGAGCGGCTTGCCGTCGGGATCGCGGTAATAAATAACTGGGCCCGACGGTGTTGGCCCATTCGTCTGGATCGCACCCGTGGTCGTCATAAGCTCGGGCGTGCCAATTCCGTTATGACCCAGCCAATATCCTCCAATCCCCGCCGCCAGGATGGCGGCGAGGATCGCAAGCACCCATCGGGTGTGCTTCATGGCAGCGCCTTGAGAACCAGCTTGGCTTCGACCGTGCCTTCCTCTCCCTGCACCTTCGCGCCGAGAGAAAGCTGCCAGCGACCTTGCATCATCAA
>CATPCO010000441.1 GCA_955652925.1 uncultured Xanthobacteraceae bacterium
GGACCCGTGCTTCTCATCAACGGTCATATGGACCCTGGCGTCGAGATGAGCGGATGGACCGTCGACCCCTATGCCGCGAAATTCGAGGACGGCTGGATCTGGGGAATGGGCGCGCACGACGACAAGGGCGGCTGCGTCGCCGCGATTTGTGCGCTCGAAGCGATCGTACGCTCGGGCATTCGCCTCAAGGGCGACGTTCTCATGACACCCGTCATTGCTCACAAGCTTGGCGGGGCGGGTACTCGCGCGCTTCTGCGCCACGGCATCAAGGCGGATCTATGCATCAACATGGAGCATTCGAACAACACGATTGCGAATGTTTGCGTTGGCGTCGTGATGGTGCGGTTTGTTTGCTCGGCTCCCGAGCTGTTTTTCCGCTACAGCGAGGAAGCGCGCGCCGCCTACATGAACCCGATCGAGCAGCAGATGGAAATCGTGCGGAGGATCGGTCCGAGCCTCACGCCGATCGCGCCGGGCGGGTGGCTGACGTTTGCGCCGCATCCGGAGCTTCCCGGCTTTCCGACCCACACCTTCGACGTCATGCACAAGGAGCATTACTATTTCAAAAGCGCAACCGGGCGCTCGACGCGGGAATGCGAGCTCGCTCTGCAGTTCCGCACCGTTCCCGGGCAGACAGTCGCGAGCATCGAGAGCGACCTCAAGCGGCTGCTCGCGCGCATCAAGGAAGATCATCCGGCGTTCAATTGCGCGCTTGAAATCCCCGCCCGCGGCACCGAGCAAACCTGGAACCAGCTGCCGATGGTCTGCCCTTCGGATCACCCTCTGGTCGCCGCGCTGGCAGAGGGCCAGGCTTTGGCGTCGGGCCAGCCGGCTGTCGTCGGCGCGCACGGACGTCTCGGCAATGTCGGTGACGGCAACATCATCCAGGAGGCGCTCGCAATCCCGACGGTGCAATACGGTCCGGGCGACATCCGGGTCTACAAGGAGTGGCCAACACCCGACGAACGGGTGCGACTTGCCGACCTCGTGACCGCCGCCAAAGCAGTCGCGCACGCGACAGTGCGCTTGTGCGGCTGAGAAGGGATCGTGGTGTATGATAATGCAACACACACCGATGCCTCGGGTCGCGGCAGCCAGCGCGATCGGCACAATATTGGAATGGTACGACTTCGCCCTCTACAACGCGATGTCGGGTCTCGTCTTCAACAAGATCTTCTTCCCGTCTTTCGATCCGTTGGTTGGCACGCTGCTGTCGTTTCTCACCTATGGTGTGGGCATGGTGGCTCGCCCGGTTGGCGGCATCATCTGCGGCCGGCTCGGCGACATGATCGGCCGCCGGCCCATGCTGATCGCCACCGTTTCCACCATGGGGGCAACCACCGCGCTCGTCGGGTTGTTGCCGTCGTACAACGACATCGGGGTACTGGCGCCGATCCTCCTCGTGCTCCTTCGCTTCGTGCAAGGCATCATGCTCGGCGGTGAATGGGCGGGCGCGGTGCTGCTGTCGGTCGAGCACGGCTCGGCCAAACGGCGCGGGCTTAATGCCTCATGGACGCAATGCGGCACGCCGGGGGGCACGCTGCTGGCGACCGCTGCTTTGGCGCTCACGACTGCCGTCACCAGCAACGACACGTTCATCGCCTGGGCCTGGCGCATTCCGTTTCTCGCCAGCGTCGTGCTGATCTTTTATGGCGTATGGCTGCGAGCCCGCGTAGACGAGACGCCGCAGTTCAGCATGCTCAAGGCCAAGGACGAGATCGCCAGAGCACCGATCATGGAGGTGCTGCGCGTCCATTGGCGGCGCGTGCTCATGGGGTGCAGCATCAAATTCGGCCCCGATGCCGTCGGAGCCTTGATGTTCGTTTTCACGCTCACCTATCTCAACCAGGTCGTGATGGTCGACCGCTCGCTCGCCTTGAGCGCGGTCAGCATCGGGTCCGCGGCCAACCTGGTCACCATACCTCTGTTCGGATCCCTGTCGGACCGGTTCGGCCGCCGCAGGGTTTACCTGGTCGGTATCGCGTTTGCGATCGCCTACACCTGGCTGCTGTTTCGGCTGCTCGATACCGCTATTCCCATCGTCATCATTCTCGCGGTGGTCATTGGTCTCGTCATCCACGCCTCATTATGGGGAACGCAGGCCTCGTTCATCACAGAGCAATTCCCGACGAGGCTGCGCTACAGCGGCTCTTCGCTCTCCTACACGCTGGCCGGCATTCTTGCCGCGGCGACGCCGGCGGTCCTGGTCGCCCTGCAAAGCCATTTCGGCGCGAGTTGGGGGCCGGCGAGCTATGTGGTGTTCCTGCTCGTCGTGACCGGGATGGCAATCATTTTCGGCACCACCAAACCAGTGGACGATGAGATCTGAATAGCGACAATGGCAAATGCGCGCATCGGTATCGATGTGGGCGGCACCTTCACCGACCTGGTGCTTCTCGACGAATTCGGCGAGCCGGTCTTTCACAAGCTTCCTTCGACGCCGGGTGCGCCACACCTCGCTCCCATTCGCGGCATCGTCCACCTGCTTGAGACCGCAAAAGTCGCGCCGCAGGATGTGGGCTTCATCGGACTCGGAACGACCGTCGCGACCAACATGCTGCTTGAGCGCAAGGGCGCTCGCACCGGCCTGATCACGACCGAAGGCTTTCGTGACCTCCTGGAAATCGGACGGCAGCAACGGCCTTTGGTCTTTGACCCGTTCACGCCCAAGCCGTCCCCCCTTATCCCACGCGAGCATCGTTTCGGCGTTCGCGAGCGAGTGACGTTCGACGGCAGCGTGCTCACTCCACTCGACGAGCGTGAGGTCGTGGACGCCGCCAAAAAGTTGCGTGACGCAGGCGTTGTCAGCGTCGCCATTTGTTTCCTGCATTCCTATGCCCACCCGGCGCATGAGCAGCGCGCCGGAGCTCTCGTGCGCGAGCTTTGGCAAGATGTGCATCTCGTCACGTCGCAGGCGCTGATCCCGGAATTTCGTGAATACGAGCGGCTCACCACCACCGTGCTCAACGCTTATCTGCTGCCCGGAATGCGCGACTATATTGCGCAGTTTTCCGCCGAGGTGCGTGGGCTCGGCATCGGCGCCGAGCCGCTGATCATGAGCTCGAGCGGCGGGGCGCTGCGCGCGCTGCTCGCCGCGCGGCGCCCGGTCGACACGCTGTTTTCCGGACCGAGCGGTGGGGTGAGCGGCTCGGTTTTTATTTCCGCCGCAGCTGCCGTCAAGGACACGATCAATTTCGATATGGGCGGCACCAGCACCGAAGTGTGCGTGGTTCACCGCGGCAAACCGGAGCTCAGCCATCAGCGCGAGATCGAAGGCTTTCCACTGCGCAGTACGGCCATAGCGGTCAACACCATCGGCGCCGGCGGCAGCAGCATCGCGCGCGTCGATGCCGGCGGACTCCTCCATGTCGGTCCGCAAAGCGTTGGCGCCGATCCGGGGCCGGCCTGCTACGGCCGCGGCGGCACGGCGCCCACGGTCACCGACGCCAACGTGGTGCTCGGACGGCTTCATCCCGAATTTCTGCTCGGCGGTAGCTTGCGCATTGACGCCAAGCGCGCCGCAGTAGCGATCGAGGAGCTCATCGCCAGGCCGCTGCGCATCGGCGTGGTCGAAGCAGCGGCCGCGATCCTGGCCGTCTCCAACAACAATATCGCGCAGGCGGTGCGACTGGTGTCGACCAGCAAGGGGCTTGATCCCGCCGATTACACGCTCGTGGCCTATGGCGGCGCTGGACCGCTGCATGCCACCTCGGTTGCTGCGGAGCTCGGCATCTCGAACATCCTGATTCCTGCCGGGCCCGGCATTCTCTGCGCCTTCGGCGTGCTGACCAAGGATATTGCCATGGACCTCAGCATGAGCCGCCTGATGACCGATGCGGGTGATGAGCTCGGCGGCAAGGTGCGCCGGGTCTTTTGCGAGCTTGAGCAGCGCGCCGAGGAAGAGCTCAGGGAGAGCGGCGCGAGCGTCGCAGGCCTGCAATTCGCCTACACCATTGACGCTCGTTATGCCGGCCAGAATTTTGAGCTGCCCGTCCTCACTGACCTTGGGGACACTCACTTGCGCGAGCAGATCCGCGCGCGCTTCCATGAGGAACATCGAAAGGTTTACGGCTTCGTGCGCGAGACCAGCGCGCTGGAGCTTGTAACCTTCCGCCTGCGTGCGATTGTCCCGACCGCGCAACCCCGCGCCGCCAAGGAGCTCCCCGCGCGGCAGCACGCAAGGCCCGCGGGCACTCGCGCGGTTGTCTTCGACGAGGCGGATGGACCCATCCCCTGTGACCTCTATGAGCGAGCCTGCCTCGCAGCCGGTCAAAGCATCAGGGGACCCGTCATCATCGAGCAGATGGATACGACGACCATCGTTACTCCCGGCTTTGGCGTGCTCGTTCATCCGAGCGGCAATCTCTTCCTCTCGCGCGATGAAAGGCTCGCGTCGTGAGACCATCCCACAGACGCGCGCGCATCGAGATCGTTGCCGGCGCGCTCGAAGCCGCGACGGCCGAGATGTGCGCGAGCCTTATCCGGAGCGCCTATTCGCCCAACATCAAGGAGCGCGCCGACTGTTCGACGGCCATATGCGATATGCAGGGCCGCACGCTCTCAATTGCGACACATGCGCCCGCCCATCTCGGATCCACGCTCAAGCTTGTTCCTGCGGTGCTCGAACGTTTCCCCATCAAAACGCTCGCGCCGGGTGACGTGTTTTTCGCCAACGACCCCTACATTGTCGGCGTCACTCACCTCAATGACTGCACCGCAGCCGCGCCGATCTTCATCGCGGACAAGGTGGTCGCATTCGCGCTCGCCGTTGCCCACCATTCGGATGTCGGCGGCCGGGTGCCAGGAAGTGAATCCGGCGACTCCACCAGCATCTTCCAGGACGGCGTGCGGCTGCCGCCGATGCGGCTCGTCGCAAACGGCATTCGCCGCGACGACGTCTGGGAGATGTTCCTGCTCAATTCGCGCACCCCGCATTTCAGCAATGGCGATCTGCTTGCGCAGCTCGCCGCGCTCGAACGCGGCAGGATCCGCGTCGAGGAAATCTATGCGCGCTATGGCCTCGAGGAGACAAGCTCGGCGATCGAGCGGGTGCTGGACGCGACTGAAAAACGCATGCGCAGCCGCATCGGTGAAGTCTTGCGCGCGGGTACCTACAGCACGCAGGACTGGCTCGATGACGACGGTCTCTCGAACGAGCCGGTGAAGCTTTCCGCGTTCAATCAGCATCGACGGCAACGGAGTGCTGTTCGATCTCTCGGAGTGCCCGCCGCAGCTCGGATCGGGGAAAAACGTTCCCCTCACGCACACCATGGCAACGGTTATCTATTGTCTCAAGGCAGTCGTTGATCCCTCGATCGCCAACAACGAAGGGGTCTATCGGGTCATCCGCCTCAATGCGCCGGCGGGCAGCATTGTCAATCCGCTTCCGCCGGCAGCGGTGGGTTCGAGAAATCCTACGGCCATGATTCTGGCGGACGTGCTGTTGCGCGCGTTGGGTCAGGCGGCCCCCGCGCGGGCGATCGCCGCGAGCGGCAACATGCAGGGTACGATTCTCGCGGGCCGGGACGCCGCTCGCGGCCGCTATTTCGTCAACTACGAGAATTTTGCCGGCGGTCAGGGCGCGTTGCCGACACGAGACGGCGACGATGCCATGCATGTCTCGATGTCGAATACGTCCAATCTCCCGATCGAAGCGATGGAAATGGAATTCCCGCTCCGCGCCGAGCGCTACGAATTGATCCCCGGGTCCGGCGGCTCGGGACGCCAGCGCGGCGGCCTTGGTGTTTGCCGCGACTACCGGATCATCGGTGATGGCGTTGAGCTCGCAACACGCAGCACGCGACAGCGGTTTGCGGCGCAGGGACTCGATGGCGGGGGGAGCGGAGCTCTCGGGGCGTTCATTGTCGATCCCGATACGCCGCAAGAACAGAAGCTTCCCGGGACCGGTTCGGAAATTGCGCTCCGCAATGGTGCCTTGCTGCGGATTGAAACGGCCGGCGGAGGCGGATACGGCGACGCCGCGGAACGCGACCCGGACCAGATCGCCGCCGATCGCCGCAGCGGCAAGGTTCTGTAGGGTTGGCAAAGCGGACAAGTTTGCGCAGTCTGCGCAAGCTTGACTGCGTGCGCGCCGTGCCCACCTGTCCTAATCCAGGCAGAAGCCCTTGCGCCGCACAAAGCTGCCGAAGTCGGTGCGCAGGGGCTGCGCGTATTGGCGCGCCTTGTCCTCCGACCAGCC
>CATPCO010000442.1 GCA_955652925.1 uncultured Xanthobacteraceae bacterium
AATCGGGACGAGATCGCGCGCTGCGAGAAGCTTATTCGCCGCCATATCCGCTGCACGCCGGTGATGGAGGTCGATGGGGCCGATATGGGCTTCGAGACCATCCGGCTCTTTCGGTCGGGAAGGAATACGCCCGTGATCGCTCGAATTTGTGCAACGATACTGGTCGCACTCACGACGTATTTCACGGCGAGCAGCAATGCCCGCGCCGAGGACAATTACCCGGGCCGGCCGGTGCGCATCATTGTGCCGACCCCGCCGGGCGGGCCGGTCGACGTGGTTGCGCGTCTCGTCGCCCATTATCTTTCTGGCGCTCTCAGCGAGAGCGCCTTCGTCGATAACCGGCCGGGTGCCGGTAACACCATTGGCTCGCGTGAAGCGGCGCGCGCAGCGCCTGACGGCTATACCCTGCATTATTCCAGCATCAGCGGGCTCGTGCTTGCGCCGATGCTGCACAAGGAGGCGGGCTACGATGCGATCGGGAGCTTCGCGCCGATCGCCGCGGTGGCCACCACCGCAATCATCCTGGTGGTGCATCCTTCGTTTCCCGCACATTCGGTGGCCGAGCTGGTTGCCTACGCCGAATCCCATCCCGGCGCGGTGAACTTTTCGTCCGGCGGCATTGGCGTGCTCCCGCATCTTGTCGGGGAGATGTTCAGGAGCAGGGCGGGAATCGACATCGTGCATGTGCCCTACAAGGGCGGAGGTCCTTCGATTCAGGACGTTGTTGCCGGCAACATCCAGATGACATTTGAAGGCAGCGGCGTGCTGTTGCCTTTGATCGAAAGCAGCAAGTTGCGTGCGCTCGCGGTGGCGAGCACGCAGCGCAATCCCGCGCTGCCCGACGTGCCCACCATGATCGAAAGCGGCTATCCCGGGTTCGTAACCAGCGGCTGGACCGGGCTGCTGGCCCCCGCAGGAACCCCGGCCCCGATTATCAGCAGGCTCAATGGGGCTATCAACACCGGTCTCCAATCCGAAGAGCTCAAGGCGGGCCTCGCCAAATTGCGCGCCGAGACGCTCGGCGGCACCCCGCAGGACTTTGCCGAGCTGATCAGAAGCGATATCGCGCGATGGGAGCCAATCGTGCGGTCCCTCAATCTGAAAGTGGACTAGGGTGGGCCTCGCCGGCCAATCATGTCGTCGCGAAGCTTGTAGGGGCGGGTTTGAAACCCGCCCTTGTGCCACAGGCTCGCTGCGAGAGAATAGCCGTCATCAGCTGCTGAATCGAAGTTCCTACGGCTAAGCTCGGATCAACCTAACACCGTGAATGCCGAACGAGGGCGGGTTTGAAACCCGCCCCTACAAGAACCACTACGTCGGTTGTCCCGCGGGCAGCGGCAATCAGCACGCCAGCGTCAACAAATGTGATGATCATCAGCCGCGCTACTCGGCCTCGCCGCGGCGCTCCGCAATCTCGCGTTCAATCTCAGCCCAAGACAAGAGCGGCTCGCGCGATGCGGTGATCCGCTCTCGGATTTGCATCAGGCGCTCACCCAGTCCGGTGCGGGCCTGCATCGGTTGCATCGCCTCCTGCGGGTTGTGCTTTAGCGGCTCGTTCATGGGCCATCCCCATTCGAAATCTTTGAAGATGATATAGGTGCAAGCCGGTAGAATAGAATGAATACACTGGATTGCCGATCAAAACCGGCGCTGGTTTCAAAATGCGACGGCGGCGCAACAGCCGCTTCTGGAAAGACCATGAGGCAACTCGCGTAAGATATTGATTTTGAAAGAAATTGACGCGCCAAAGGCCGCCGCGTGCGGCGCTCGCACGGCTTTACAATCCCGCTGCAAACGCTTGATCGAACTGCTGCTTGGCGGGCCCAGCCTGAATTTACGGTTGGTCTGGGGGAGAGACGGCCGGAGGCCGGCAGCAAGCGGCTGCGCCTTGTGACCCCATTAGCGGTCAATCTGGCGCAACCCGTACGCCGCTACGAAGACCAGCCTGCTCAATCGCCTTAACGCGCCGAGAATTCAATCCAGCGACGACCCCCAATCGCGGATTGGATTTCTTTCGTTTCGCCGAGGCTGCTGCGCCATCGGCCGGAGCGGAGGCACTCAACGGCGGTTCGCTGCAGTACAGCGGTATGGCTGCCGAAGGACAACCGGACGGTCAGCGAAACGCGGCCGGCACAGAAAGTTGGACAATGCAAGACTTTTGAAGTGGGCTGGCGGTTTAAACCACCCCAATCGATAGTCTTCGCAAACGGCTTGAGCTTGCCAGAAACGCTCTAACGGGACAAATTGACTATGGAATTGGCGGCTGCCGGGCGATGCCGGTGACTAACAATACAAGGAGGCAGGCCGTGAAAAGCATCGGGAAATTGACCAAAGGGATCACCATTATCGCATTGACGACTCTAATCGGCCATGCGCCAGCGCTGGCGGGAACATTCGTCTACGTATCGAATGCCGACGAAGGCGACATCGGGGTCTACAACGTGCAGACGGATGGCTCTCTGAAGCCGGGCGAGCGCGCCAAGGCGGCGAACGTCGTCATGCCGATGGCGGTGAGCCCGGATAGGCGCTTTCTTTACGCGGCGGCGCGCTCCAAACCGTATTCGGTGTTCGTCTATGCGATCGAGCCAAACACGGGCGCATTGAAGACTTTGTCAGTGTCCGCGCTCGCCGAGAGCTTTCCGTACATTTCGCTCGACAAGACGGGGCGTTACCTGTTCGGCGCGTCGTATGGCTCGCACCTGATCAGCGTCAACGCGGTCGGAGAGGACGGGCGCGTGGCTCCCGAGCCGCTGCAGGTGATACCGGTGGGCCGAAACGCCCACTCGATCCGCACCGACGAGAGCAACAGATTCGTTTTCGTCCCCACCCTCGGCAGCGACGAGATATTTCAGTTCACGTTCGATTCGAAGACCGGGCATCTTGCTTCGAACACGCCAGCGGTCTTCCTGACGAAACCCGGGTTGGGCCCGCGCCACTTCATTACGTCGAGCGACAACAAATTCGTGTACGTGCTGAGCGAATTGACCGGCTCGGTCACGACGTTTTCGCTAAACAGCGGTACAGGGCTGTTGACGGAAGTGAGCTCGGCATCCGGCTTGCCGCCTGAATCCAAGCTCGTGCCCGGCGCGCCGCGCGGCCCAGTGGGCGCGCCCGGCGGCCCGCCGCCACGCAACACCGACAACGATATCTGG
>CATPCO010000443.1 GCA_955652925.1 uncultured Xanthobacteraceae bacterium
CTCGATCGGGACATAAAGACCGGAGGCCGCGCCGACCCAGTCCCATCGCTGGAACACGATCTGCACGCTGGAGCCGATGAGCAAGGTGGCGATTGCGAAATAATGCCCGCGCAGGCGCAATGTCGGCACGCCGATGGCAACGGCGGCGAGCGCCGAGAGCAGCATGCCCACGAGCAATCCCGCCCACGGCGTAATCGCGTACTTGGCAAAGAGCACGCTCGAGGAATAGGCGCCGATTCCGAAAAAAATTGCCTGCCCGAGGCTGATCTGGCCGGACAGTCCCGCCACCACGTTCCACGATTGGGCCATGAGGGAATACAACAGAATAAGAATCATCATGTGATGGGAAAACGATGCGGTGAAGACAAACGGATAGACAATCAGCAACGCAATCGCCGCCGCACCCAGCGCCGACATCCACAGCGGTGGCCGTGGCCAGAGCCGTTCGGCCAGCGCGGTTTTGAGCATATCCGCCCGGCTGCTCGACATCGCTAAAACCGGCCGAACAGGCCGTGTGGCCGCAAAATGACGACCACGAGATAGAGTGCGAACACGATGAGGGTCTTGTAGGACGGATCGAGCAGAAGACCGCCGAGGGACTCGACGATCCCGATCAATACGCCGGCGAGCAGGCTGCCGAGGATGTTGCCGAACCCGCCGAGCGCCACGGCGACATAGGCCAGAAGAGCAAAGTTCGTGCCCACTTCGGGAAAAATGTAATAGAAGGTCGAGAGCATGGTGCCGGCGATCCCGACACAGCCAAGTCCGATCGCCCAACCCAGCGCGAACATGCGCTCGGTCGCAATGCCCATCACCGCTGCCGCCTGGCGATCCTGCGCCGTCGCTTGGAGGCCCAGACCGGTCTCGGTGCGGGTGACGAACCACCACAGTGCGGCGAAAGACAACAGGCAGACGCCGCCGGTGATCAACTGCGGTTGGCCAATGAAGATCGGGCCGATTTGCACCCGGCCCGCAATGAGCGGATTGGCGATGGTGCGAAAGTCCGGCGTCCAGAGGAATTGAGCGACCGCACGCAGCGCAATGCCGAGGCCGAACGTGCCGCAAATCTGGGCGAGCATAGGCGCCTTCAAGAGGCGTTGAATGATGCCGAGCTGCGTCAATATGCCGGCCAAGGCGAGGAGAATGACCACGAATGGCAGCGACAGCACGGGATCGAGGCCGGCCAGCGCCCAGAACCAGAACGCGGTGAACATGGCGAGCATGAGAAACTCACCATGCGCGAAGTTGACAATCTCCATCAGCCCGAAGATCAGGGTCAGGCCGACCGCCACCAGGGCATAGATCAATCCCATCAGGAGGCCGCTGATGACGGCTTGCAGGATCAGTTCTCCGGACATCAGCGCACGCCCACCCACCTAAATCGATTGACGCGCCCATGCAAAACACTGTCCAATCCGCAGTGTGTCCCCACCCCGAACTTCCCGCGTGTTTGCCGCGCTTGATGCGAGCTCCGGCAAGAAATGGACGCTAGCAGCTTTATGGCGCGTGCGATCGCGGCACCGGTTTTGCATTCCCAGACCCTGCACGAGCTCGTCGCCCCCCAATGACAGCAAGCTCAAATTCACCGTACTGTTACGAGCTCGAACGGAGCATCGCTATGAAACTCAGAATCGTTGTTCTCGCGTCGCTTGCAATTGTGACCGGCGCAGCATCGGCGAAGGCACAGCAAGAGGTCAAGATCGGCGTCCTCGATCCACTGTCGGGCCCGACTGCGCAGGTCGGCATCGATGCCGTGGCCGCGATCAGGACCGCCGTCGAGATTGTCAACGAGGGCGCTGATCTCCCGCTGGCTCTCGCACGCAACAAGGGCTTGCCGGGTCTCGGCGGAGCCAAGGTCACCCTTGTTGTCGTTGACCATCAGGGCAAGCCGGAGGTGGGCCAAAGCGAAACTGAGCGTCTCATTACCCAGGAGAAGGTCCATGCCGTCATTGGCGCCTACTTCTCCTCGGTGACCGCCGCGGCAAGCCAAGCTGCCGAGCGCGCAGGAATTCCCTTCGTCAATGCCGATTCCACCCAGCCGGCGCTCACCCAGCGCGGGCTCAAGTATTTCTTTCGCACGACGCCGACCGACGAAAACTTCAGCGAGCTGATGTTCGACTTCCTGAAGGATTTCGCAGCCAAGTCCGGTGCGAGCTTCCAATCCGTGTCGCTCTTCCACGAGGATACCGCCTACGGCACCGACAGTGCGAAAGTGCAGGAGCGGCTCGCCAAAGAACGCGGCTTTCGCGTGCTTGAGCACATCGCCTACAAGGCGCAGACGACGTCGCTGACCGCGGAGGTGCAGCGGCTCAAGGCCGCCAACGCCGATGTTCTGATGCCGTCGTCCTATACGTCGGATACCTTCTTGCTGCTGCGTACCGCGAGGGATCTGGACTACAATCCACGACTCATCGTCGCGCAGAATGCGGGCTTCACCGACCCGACCTTCATCAGCACGATGGGCAAGGATGCGGAGGGCGCGATCACCCGCTCTCCTTATAATGCCGACCTCGAAAGCCGCATCCCGCTGCTTCCGAAGATCAATGCCATCTTCAGGAAGCATTCCAATGGACGTGATCTTTCGGATGTTCCGGCGCGCAATTTCACGGGCATCATGACGCTGCTCGATGCCATAAACCGGGCAGGCTCCACCGACCCCGAGAAGATTCGCACAGCCCTTGCGGCGACCAATATCGCGCCCGACCAGCTGATCGTGCCTTATCGCGGCGTCAAGTTCAACGCGAGCGGCCAGAACGAGCTGGTGCAGGGAATTTTGATGCAGGTGCAGAAGGGGAAATACTGCACCATCTATCCCTTCGAGCTTGCGTCTTGTGCGGTCCTTTATCCCAACCCGACCTGGGCCGAGAAAGCCAAGATGTAAGCGGCTCAGAGCGAGCCGTGCCGTCAGCAATCGACACGCGGCCCGCGCTTGCCGCGATCGAGCCCAAGCGCGTCCTCGATCTCGAGCAGCGCTCGATCCGCATCCCGAGCTCGACCCTCGAGGAGGGCAGCATCGCAGACCTCTATGCCGAGTACATGTCCGGCATTGGCATGGAGGTCGAGATGCAAGAGGTGCCCCATCCGTTTGATTCCAAACAGAA
>CATPCO010000444.1 GCA_955652925.1 uncultured Xanthobacteraceae bacterium
GGAGCCGCGCATTCTCGATCGCGATAACGGCTTGGTTTGCGAAATCGGTGGTAGCGTCACAGCGCGGCAAATGACAATCAGACGTGCCGCTTATTGACGTGTGGCCCCCAGTTCGGTCGCAGGTTAGCCCCAATCATTCCGCACCGGATACAAACCATCCTGCGGCAGAGCGACCGCACTGGCATTTCGTCGGGCAGCTAATCGGCGTTCAGGGTTGCGCTGTGATGGCATCGCCCGGAGTCGCAATAGATGAGAACATCGCGGCAGCCATGGGAGCGGATATGACCGAGCGTCACTGGCTCGAACTTTTCGGACACGCGGGTCAATGCTGATCTTTCAATAGCGCAGGCAGCTTCGCCACGTTGACACTGATGCGCCGTGCCTCGTCCATGGTTAGTACCTTGTCTGTATTGCTTCGCTTTCGCTAGAGCCGCAAAGATGTGCAAACGATCTCAAAGCGGGTAAGAATGGGTGGAATCTCGGCCCCTTATTTTTCTCGACTCAGCATCATTAATTGCCGGAACCCTTTCGTGCGATGCACGTTTAATCCAGTTCGTGTGGCGTACACCGGGGGCAATTGATGATGGCTGGCAGGGCAGACGAGTATCGGCTGCTCGCGCGGGAATGCGTGTCGATAGCGCTGTCCTCATCGACTGAGGAAGCCCGACTTACCCTGATCGAAATGGCGCGGGTCTGGACACGATTGGCAGATGAGCAAGGCGCGGTATTCCCACTAGCAGAAGCTGTCGGACATCAGACAGTGGTTCTGCAACAGCAGCAGGTCCAGCCTAAAAGAGACGGCGGCACGGAAGGGGTATAGCCTGCGGCAGCCCCGAAAGCGCCTCCGCGCCGGTATGTGGACCGGGGCGAACGCAATCGAGACGAGAAAGGTTCGGCCGCGCAAGCACCCACACGGCCAAGCACAATTCCATGAGCATGACGGCGCGGAAGCCGACCTGCACCACCAGCGCGGCGGCGATCGCGCCGCGCAAACGCCTTGCACCGAATACCAGCGAGGCGGCTCTCCGAGAGATGGTGTCACGGCCGTTGGACCGCCTGGCGCTCACCAGAGATCACTTATAGCGGTCGCCTGAACGTCATGCGCAGAGAGCCGCAGAACGAGCAAGAGCTACCTTAGCGGGCCCGGTTGGTTTCTTCCCAGCACAACGTGCCGGTTGGCCCTTCAAATTGCGCGCATCGAGGGTTGGAGGGGCCCTGGTAGGGATTAAGGCTAACCCAATTCAATTTTCGCGCGTCGCCGCCTCCTTAACTTCCGTGCGTTCGACCCTGGTACCGGCTCGCTCCCCTCCTAGGTTGATGACGGTAGTGATAGTAGTAAATATCCCCCGGCAGAGCCGGGGGCTTTAGTTTTGGAGCCGCTCAAAGCGGCTTATCCGTGTCGCTCCAGTCAGGCGTCCCTCCACTCTGTGAATGCCTCACCAAGTACCGTACCGCCGCAGCTCGGTAAGCTACGGTAGCTGCTATTTGCAACCTCCACTTGGTGTGCCTTAATCTCCATCATCATCCATCGATGAAGCTCCTTTCGTGTGCTTGGCGCCTCACGATTCAGAGCTTCAACGATGGGCCGGTGGATTCGACTTCCTGAAATGTCAAACTTTTGCTGCCTCCCCGGCAGAGCCGGGGGAACTCCCATTGGGGTTTAGCCGTAAGAGCATCGCCGGCCGGCCTTCCCAATCGAGCGCGAACTGAGTGCGCTACGCGATAGCTGTGGAAAACGTAACGCCATGTGTTGTTGCGCTTCGGTTTGCCAAACAGGAGGCGCAATGATACCCCTCGTAGACAGCTTGGCGTTTCTCAAGGGCGACACCGAGTCGCTGACCCGCAATCGGAAAAATCATGGCTGAAGTGATCATTCTGCAAGCGAACAAGCGCCATGACCGCGTCGAAAATCTCGGTAAGCAGCTGCTGAAACCTTCTTCCGACTGCTGTAACGTGGTGGAGCTGTGGCGGGTGCGGCTCGATCGCGCGTTCGAGCAGCTTGATCGGCTGCTTACCGACGATTACCGCTTAGTAGGCGACTAGGACTCCCGGCACCCGGCATCGCACTCCCATAAGGCGCGTTGACCTGCAAAGGGGAATGGTTGTAATCGGCAAGCGTCATTGCGTTGGAAGCACGCGGAAAGGGACTACTCGGCATTACGCTGCGGTACCCATACGACGTTTGCAACCGGATTATTTCGGCGACATCCCCGATGAGAAGAATCCAAGGGATATGCTCGATCTAGCGTCGCATATTGTGGAGACCAAGGCGGCGCACTTTGATCCTAGCAAGTTCGGTGATCGATACGAGGACGCCCTGAAAGACCTGCTTAGAAAGAAGCATGAGAGCAAGCCAATCGAGCGGCCCGAGCGGCGCGAAGCTACGAAGGTGATCAATCTCATGGATGCGCTACGTCGGAGCGTGGAGACCAGCGGCGGTGGTCGATCTGCGAAAGGGAAAGCCAGCCAACCTACCACGCGGCTCGAATCCGAACAGACGAAGCGAAAGAAGGCAAAGCGCGCAAGCTGACTATCGCGACAGCCCGCCTTCGATCACCCGCAGGATCGGCCGGAAGCCGGTTGGTGGCGGTATCGACCCACTGGATTGCAACAGGGCAATAGCGTTCCTGAGTTTGACCAACATTGCGCCAGGGCTGATGCTTGCCGTTGCGGCATGGCGGCATTGATTGGCCGCTGCAACCACCATCGCCCGTTCGACAACGCCCAACTCCGACGTTGCCCGCAATTCGCGCTTCAACGCCTCGTAAAACTCCGATGCCAGTAGCTGACATCGGACAAGCGGTGCGCCACTCGCCACGTTGGCGGCCACAGCGGCAACTGCCTGCTGGCTAAGTTCTGTTAAATGTGAGGGGATCACCGATTCCTCCCGGTTGCTGTCATCCCTCGCCAGATTACCTGATTCGCTATCCCGACCGCGACGGCCTTGTGGATACATCGTGGGAAGCGCGGCTTCCTTGGTGGCCTCGTCACTTGAAACTCCGGGGTGTGGGACATCTTGACGGGCCTGCCGGCGGCGGCTGCGTCTCAGTCACATGCGGATTCGCATCAGTGCGCCTCGAACTGGATCATGAGGAACGTCGCCGTCCCGCCCGTGATGTTGGCTCCATGATCGGCAAGGCAGCCGCCTCCGAACACGACGCCCACGCTCCCAACATTGGTGAGAACGGTCTGCCACCCCGAAGCGGCGGTCGCGTCATTCCCATCCCTACCGTAGACCGAAATCCATTTATCGGGAGAAAGCTCGATCGACAGCGTTCCAGTGCCATTGGCTAGGATGATCGAGGACTTAGAGAACCATCGATCAAACTCGCCGTGTCCGGTATTACCGAGCCTCTGAATGAACAGAGAAGCAGTCGCAGCGCCACCGCAAGTGTTGTCCGGGTTCGGCGCGTACTGAAACACCGGCTCGCCGGTCACGTCCACCTGGAACTCCATGCTCAAGGTCTTGCCGGTCAGGTTGATACTGGTCGGCGTGGTGACATAGCCGACGCGCGGACAACCCGACGCCACGCAATCAGTGGGCGGCACATGATCGTAAATCGGAAAATCGAAGGACCACCCAGGGCTCGCGGCCGTAGGATGCGGCAACAGCATGGTGCCGGTTGTGAAACTCCAATCGCTGGCTGCCATGGAGATTATTGCGGGTGGCGGTGGTCGCGATGACCACAAATCGCCACAAGCCGACATCAACGGCAATACCAGCAGCAAGATCATAAGAGTCTGATGCAACAGACCTTATCCGTTGCTCGCTAATTCCATTTTGACACCTAGTACCCCTGCACAGTGATTATGACTCTTTGGCAGTGTCGGGATATGCGTGGCCCATTTTGGCGCGAGCCTTGTCGGTCGTGAACATCCATTTAATGCGGGCGCGGGCCGTATTTCGTTGTTGTTCCCAAGCGGCAATTTCGCGGCGAAGCCATTTTGCGTCGTCAATTCTGCGATCCAGGCATTGGCCGCGCAAGACGCCGATCTCGATCTCGACCATGTTGAGCCAGCTTGCGTGCTTGGGGGTGTAATGGAATTCCAGCCGCCGCAAAATGCGCCGGGCTTCGGCGGGCGGGAATGCTTGGTAGAGGGCACCGGCTGAGTGGGTCGATAAGTTATCCTGCACAACCCGGATGTACTCGGCATCGGGATATTGGATATCGACGAGTTCGCGCATACATTGGGCGTAGTCTTCTGCCGCTCGCCGCTCAGTGAGCTTGATCTTGCGCCAGGGCCGATGCACGTCGAGGATGACGAACAGATTGACGGTGCCGTTGCGGCGATACTCGTAATCGTAACGTTCGAGCTGGCCGGGTGCGGCGGGGATTGGCTGCCGCACCTCGCCGATGAGCTGGACCGGGCTTTCGTCGAAACAGACCACCGGGCGCTTGGGGTCTGGCGCTTCAGCATAGAGGTCGAGCACATCTTCCATGCGGGCGACGTATTCGCCATCGACCTGCGGAATGCACCACATGTCCTTACGCCAGGGCTTGAGGCCATTTTCGGCCAGCCGCCGCCGAACCGTTTCGTGCGACAGGCTCTTGTGCTCGGTGAGCTTGACCATGGCACCAGCCAGCAGCTTTAGCGTCCAGCGGGCGCGGCCCTCTGGAGGACTGGCACAGGCCGTTGCCACCAGCAAAGCTTCTTCCTCGCCGGTGAGTTTGCGCTCCGAGCCAGGACGCTGCTCTTCGCTCAACGCCCGCTCCAGATTGCCTTCCACGAAGCGCCGCTTGGTCCGATACACGGTCGAGCCACCAACGCCTACGCTGGTCGCGATATCATCGTCGCTGGCGCCCGCATCAGCAGCGAGTAAAATCTGAGCCCGCTTAAGCCTGCGCGCCGCATGCTTGCCTGCGCTCAGAAGCGCGGTGCGCGCGGCCCGCTCCGTTTGGCTGAGTTCGACCCGATAGCGTACATTCATCTGTGCCTCCTGCTCGTTTGAGGCACCGACGAACAACTGAATCGGATGGCGGGCGTGAGTCGCTCTGCAAAAGCCTTCATGCCCAAACAGGGCCAATATCTGGCGTTTATTCACCTCTACACGCGCCTGCACCGTCGGCCGCCCGCCGAAACCGACATGCAGCAATATTTTCGCGTTAGCCCGCCTTCAGTTCACCAGATGGTGTTAACGCTCGAACGAGCCGGCTTCATCAGAAGGCAACCAAGAAC
>CATPCO010000445.1 GCA_955652925.1 uncultured Xanthobacteraceae bacterium
AATCTGTTTGTACGTAGGACTCTGTGGTCAGCAGGCACTGCTTCGAACCATGGGAAGGCTCAAACAGCTTTAATCTCGACGCATTGAAGCCGATGATGGCCAGACATTCGCCCCATGACGGGAGGCAAAAACAGGACTACTAGATCCTTTCGCGGACATAATCTGTTTCTCCGGTGCGCTCGTTTCTCGGACGAAATCCCGGTAAGTCAGTGACACAGGGGGCTCGGCTTATCCAAGATGTCTCGATCAGGTTTTTCTACCTCGCGCTCCGGCTTTTGCCCCGAGACATCTCCGATCAAGCCTAGCGACTACCCGCTCATAAATTCGTCTCATCTCCAGAAGCCCGTTCCAGAAGTCCATCTGTCTAAGGCGTGGTCGACCAATCCACGGCGTTCGACTGCACGGGCAAATTACATTTCGAGAACAGCTTTTCGCATACAATCTCGCAGTATGTCAGTTCACGGTGAGGAACCGTCTTGAACCTGGTTTGCCGCAGCATCGTCACCGTTGTCATTTTCGTCGCCGTTTCTCTGAGTCATGCACGATTGGAGGACAGCCAGCCGGATACTCAGCCCATTCATCATCCGGTCCCCTCCATTCAGGACACCGAGAGCCCCGCCCAGCGCGATGTCCGGATGCAATGGTGGCGCGAAGCCCGCTTCGGTATGTTCATCCACTGGGGCCTTTACTCCATCCCGGCGGGCACCTGGGGCGGAAAGCAGATCCCAGGCATCGGCGAGTGGATTATGAATAACGCTTCTATCCCGGTCGCGGAGTACAAGGCCCTCGCGCCTCAGTTCAATCCCACCAGCTTCAGCGCTCGGGATATTGTGGCCCTCGCCAAGGCCGCGGGGATGAAGTATATCGTCATCACCGCCAAGCACCACGACGGCTTCGCCATGTTCGACTCCAATGCAAACTCTTTCAACATTGTTGCCGCAACTCCCTTTAAGCGCGACCCACTCCGCGAACTCGGCGAAGAGTGCAGGAAACAGGGTATGAAGCTCGGCTTTTACTACTCCCAGGACCAGGATTGGACCGCGCCGGGCGGATCCGCCTACAAAACCGGCAATCATGATTCCACTACCCACCACTGGGATTCGGCACAGGACGGTGATTTCGACAGCTATCTCCACACCAAGGCCATCCCACAAATCAAAGAACTCCTCACCCAATATACGGAGTTTCCAGTCGTTGTCTGGTTCGATACTCCCACTGCCAACATGACCCCGGACCGCGCAGCGGAGATCGTCACCCTGCTGAACCAACACCCAAATCTCATCTGGAACAACCGTCTCGGCGGAACCTACCAGGGCGACACTGAAACTCCCGAGCAGTACATCCCTCCCCAAGGCTTCCCAGGCCGCGACTGGGAGTCCTGCATGACCATCAACGACACCTGGGGTTACAAGTCCTACGACACCAACTTCAAATCCGTCGAGACTTTGCTGCGCAATCTCATCGATATCGCCAGCAAGGGCGGCAACTATCTTCTCAACATCGGCCCGGACTCCAAAGGCGTTGTCCCGGCTGCCGAAGCCGAACGCCTCCATCAGATGGGCCAGTGGTTGGCCGTCAACGGCGAAGCCATCTATAACAGCAAGCCAACGCTTTTCGGCCCTGAAGCTGGCGCGTTCAGCCCCACAGAGAAGGACAAGAAGGGCAACCCCGAGTTCATCCCTTCATGGAACTGGCGCTCCACCACCAAGGCCGACAAGATTTATATTGAGATCTTTACTTGGCCTGGCAGCGGCTCCTTCCACCTCGTCAAGCCACCCCGCAAGGTCACCAGCGCTTACCTACTCGCCGACTCCACTCACAAGCCTCTGAAGCTGATACAGACCGGCGACAGCGTGGACGTGCAACTGCCCACTCAGGCACTCGACCCCATTGCCACGGTCCTAGTCCTCAATACATCGAAATAAGCCGGATGCGCAGCCGGCTCATCCCAAAACCACGTAATCGGTTCCGGAACTCACCGATCCCACTGGCTTCGGCTTCCGGTTAAATTATGCGCTCGCATTATGTCGGCTGGGCCGGTGGCAAGATGGAGTTGTGGAACTGCGCGAAGTGTTTGCGATTCGATCCGGACAATGCAGATGCCGCTAAGGCACTGTATATAGCAAGGGAACAGGCAAAAGCACAGCCAGGAGATGTAAGCAAGCGTCCTTGAATCCTACCGGTCTGTTGGGTGCTTGCTTTCGGGTAAACCGATTCTGCCGCCGCGAACCAAACTATTTGTATTTCATTGGTTGTGTACTAGAAAATGTTTTCGCCTTTGGAAACGCATTCGATATGAGATCGCTGGCTCGACATGCGGGCCTGACTGAGCGTTATATCGGCAAGGTTTTCGGGTGTGCATTGCTTGCGCCGGACATCATCGAATCGATTCTCGAAGGACGCCAGCCTCATGATCTGAACTTTGAGAAGTTGTGCCAGCACGTTCCGTTGAGGTTGGACCGAGCAGCGCGGCCAGTTTGGGTTTCCTCAGGCATCGACACGGCGTCCAGGTAAGTCCCTCCTGCAACGGATCCTGATCAGGGAATTAAATTCCCTGATACCTCCCTGTTAATTCCCTGTTCCGATTTACAAGTGATGGCCGCTTCTCGCGCAGAATGTGCGATTTAGAATGCGCGCTCGAGACGGGGCACGATGAGATGAATGAGACCGATCGCCAACAGATACGTACAAGCGGCGATAGCAAAAATTGCGTAGTACGAACCTGTCCGTTGCAGGATGAGACCGACCACCTCGGCAATCAGCATTCCGCCGATTGAGCCAGCCATTCCAGAAATGCCGACAACCGATCCCACAGCTTGCCGGGGAAACATGTCAGAGGCCAATGTGTACATGTTCGCGGACCATCCCTGATGGCAAGCAGCGGCCAAGCCAACCAACCCCACGGACATCCAGAGGCTGCGTGCGTTTACCGCAAGCAGGATGGGAAGCACACCGCAGGCGCATATCAGCATTGCGGTTTTGCGCGCGGCATTGACGCTCCATCCTCGGTGAATCAGCGCTCCCGATAGCCAGCCCCCACCTACGCTGCCAATGTCGGCAGCCACGTAGATCGCGACCATCGGCAGTCCAAGATTGAACAAAGTGACGCCACGAGTCTTATTCAGGAAATCGGGAATCCAGAACAGATAAAGAAACCAAATGGGATCGGTCAGGAACTTGCCGATTACGACCGCCCAAAGCTGTCTGTGAGCGAGAAGTCCTGCCCAGGGGACGTTGACTGTCGGCTCCGGCGGGTGGGCAAGTCTTAACCTGCGTTGCGTCAGGCTCTGTTCGGGCGAACGATAAAAAATAAGCCAAAGCAGCACCCAACCAAAACCCAGCACGCCGGTGATGAGAAATGCCCACCGCCAACCATAGTGAATTGTGATCCAGGGGACGGTCAGAGGAGCTACCAAGGCGCCAACATTCGTGCCGGCATTAAAAATGCCGGTGGCCAGGGCGCGCTCTTTCTCGGGAAACCACTCCGCCACGGTCTTAACCGAAGCTGGGAAACTTCCGCCTTCGCCTAATCCCAAAGCAGCACGAGCGATGCTGAACCCCGTTACGGAACGCGCGACTGCATGGGCCATTTCGGATAGGCTCCAGAAAACAACGGCTAGGGAAAAGCCTTTGCGCGAGCCCAGCCAATCCATAGCCCGCCCCACGAAGAGATAACCGAGGGCATAAGCGAACTGGAATGCAGCGATAATGTTGCCGTAGTCGACCTCACTCCAGTGCAGCTCGCGTTGGAGAGTGGGCTTCAGAATGCCGATGACTTGGCGGTCGACATAGTTGACGGTTGCTGCGAAAAAAAGCAACGCGCAAATAACCCATCGGAAATTGCCAACCTGTTTACCGTCGGGCGGATGGCTCATCCGATTGTCCTTATCGGAACGTGTCCCTGCTGGATCAGACTCGTGGGGCAGCGGATCGCGGGTTGCCGGGGTTCCGTCTGGAAAATTGTTGGACATTGAATTTACGGACTGTGCTGACTTGCCTGATGCCACTCGCCAGAGCTGCTAAAGCTCTGGCGACAGAGCTCTCATTCTAGTCGGATGAGTTTGACAGTTAGCTGTGCCGAGTGCTTTTCCTCTGGGAACGAACCATCCTGTACACGTCCGGAGACGGTCGCAGGGCCTTAAATGATTTTCGCAGCGCAAAAATTGTGGCCCTCGTTGGTACGGATGCCTGCTGGCCCCGATCGCGCCTCACGGCAATTGTTTCAGATAGCAAGGGCCGTTCGTGTACTGCGCCGGAGGAGTTGGCGGCGTCGTCCACGGCGGAAAATTGAAGTTGAAGAATTCCGTCATATTTATCGGGGCGGCGTCGCGTTTGGTCAAAGCGGGCAGATGGAAACGTGTTTCAATGAACTTCAAGATTGCCGTGAAATCGGCTACGTGGTGAGAGACGAAATTTTTCTTGCCGTAAGGCGAAACTACTATCAGCGGTAGACGATAACCCGTATAGGTGAAATCGCAGGTCGGGCCTGTAGTGACGGTGCAAATGTCCCCGGGAAGTAGATCCTTGGGCCGGATCCCGTCCGGACTCACTGCGGGCTGTGGCGCTACGTGGTCGTAGAAACCTCCGAACTCATCGTAAGTAAGGATGAATGCCGAGCTGCTCCACGATGAGCTGGTCATCAATCGATTGATCAGAGACGAAACAAAGTTGGCGCCGAGCTGGATGTTAATGGGGTATTGATCAG
>CATPCO010000446.1 GCA_955652925.1 uncultured Xanthobacteraceae bacterium
ACTGCATACCCTGCTACTCCGTTGAGATCATTTCTTTCCCAACCCGTCCAAGAGAGGTTATTGCAGTAGTGCAGCGTGATCTAGCCCTTCTTATTCACCTAAATTGCCGAATTGAGCGATGGATGTGGCGGAAAGCCGCAATTCGATTCATGGTTCTGTTTGCGAAACCGAATCAGGGATCGATTGAGGAGCGCCACACCCATCATGAGCGAAGATACTCTTCTTCCCTTCGATCTTCCATCGGTTGCACGCAAGAAATTGAGCGTCGCGTTCGACGGCGGACAGCTGTCGTCGAATGCAGGTGTCCTTGTGCTGCGCGACGTCGAGAAGAAGCTCGGGCTTGCCGCGCGCCTTGCGGCGTGCATCCGCGACCGACGCAAGCCCGAGCGCATCGAACACCCGCTTGAGGAAATGCTTCGGCTACGGATGTTTGCGATCGCAGCGGGCTACGAGGACGCCGACGATTGCGATACGCTGCGGGACGATCCGATCTTCAAGATGGCGGTAGGCCATGCGCCGGAGAGCGGCGATCCTTTGTGTTCGCAGCCCACCATGTCGCGGCTGGAGAATACGCCGTCGAAGACCGAGATCGCCCGACTGATGGCGGCGCTGGTGGATGCGTTCTGTGAAAGCTACCGGCGCGCGCCGGCCTCGATTACGCTCGACATCGACGATACCTGCGACACGGTGCACGGCCATCAGCAGCTCTCGCTGTTCAACGCCCATTACGACGAGCGCTGCTTTCTGCCGATCCACATCTATGAAGCGACAAGCGGCAAGCCGGTGACGATGATCCTGCGCGAGGGCAAGACGCCGTCCGGCGAAGAGGTTCGCACGGTCCTCAAGCATGTCATCAAACGTATCCGCAGGCATTGGCCCAAGGTCGGCATCCTGGTGCGCGGCGACAGCCATTACGGCCGCGACGAGGCGATGGAGTGGTGCGAGGAAACCCCAGGTGTGGACTACGTTTTTGGCTTCGCCGGCAACGACGTTCTTCATGCTGTGACGCGCGAGACGGCCGACGCGATCGCCGTGCAACGCGCGCAATCGGGCAAGGACAAGCTGCGCGGCTTCATGGCCTTTCGCTACGGCGCAAAGAACTGGAACAAGGAGCGGCGCCTGGTGGCGCGCATCGAGGCAACGGCAAAAGGGCTGGATGTGCGCTATGTCGTCACCTCGCTCAAGGCCGGCGCCAAGCATCTTTACGAGACCCTCTATTGCGCGCGGGGAAACGCCGAGAACTTCATCAAGCTGCACAAGAGCCAGCTCGCTTCCGACCGCACCTCCTGCCGCGATCCAAAAGCCAATCAGTTTCGCCTGATTCTACACACCGCCGCCTATTGGCTCTTGCTTGCCATGCGCAACGCCGTTCCGAAGCGCTCGCTGCTATCAACTGCGGAGTTCACAACGATCCGCCTTCGCCTGATCAAGATCGCTGCGCGCGTCGTGGAGGGTGCCGCCCGCATTCGTGTCTATCTGCCCACGGCATGTCCCGATCGTGACGTCTTCCGCGCGCTCGCCGGCCGGCTCTGCGCTGCGGGACCATAGCCATCGCGGCGCTGCTGCCGCATCGAACCCTTCGTCGAAACCTCTAGCCAATCAAAATAAAATCGTAGCCGCCGCGTCGCCAGCCTCCGACGCGATCGCGGCGCCGCGCCTGCTCGGCAAAAATCGCGCCGCATGCTCGCAATTACGCTATTTTAGGTGAATAAGAAGGGTTAGTCTGCTGGTGTTCCTTCCCAACTGGGCTTGCGCACGTGAGCCAGCAGACGACATTCAGCACGGCCGCTGAAAACCATTGCGTCCCACCGGCTGATGGCCGGAAGAATGCGGATTGGATCACGCGGGAAACCAGCGGCTTGGTGCCGTCCCAGGCAGCCTACAGCATACCCGTTGTGAACCGTGACCAGTGTTCCATCAATTTGCGCCGCGCCTCGAATAGCTCACTGCGCAGATAAGCCGCTGTGACCGCGTCGCCTTTGCCATGGGCAAGCACGGCCTTGATGACGGCGCGCGGATACGCCCGGCCATCATCCTGTTCCTCTGCCCACGTCGAGAGCGTCGAGCGGAAGCCGTGAAGCGTCGCGCCATGCTCGCGCATTGAGAGCGCGTCATGCCCGAGCGTTCCACCAGTGCGGCGCGACGGGAACACGAAAGCATCATCGGCACCGGGTGGACCAAGGCAAGCAATCACTGCATCCGTGAGCGGCACGGCATGGTCGCGTTTCATTTTCATCCGCTCGCCGGGCACAATCCACACGCGGTTTGCAAGATCGAACTCGCGCCATCGCGCGTCCAACGCTTCCTTGCGACGGACGCCGGTCAGGATCACGAATTTGAGTGCGCGGGATTCAACGTCATCGCCCAGCGTCGCCATCAACGCTGGAACGTCCTTTGCAGCCATGGCCGCCTTGGGCTTCACGTCGGCGATCTTCTTGGAAAGCAACTCGCGAAGCCGAGCCCATGTCGCCGGATTCGGCTCCACTTGCTTCGCGGTCAAGATGGACTCAATGAACCGGCGAAATCGGCTTCCCCGATTGTTGCCGGGACCGTTCCATATCGGGCGCAACGTGTCGGCGACTTGCTCGGTTGTTATCCGGTTCACTGGCACGTCGGCGAGCGCGCCCGCGTGCATCCGCACCAGCGCCTTGAGTCCAGCCTGATGCCGTTCACCCCATTCGTCGGCATGGTTTGAGAGGTAAGCATTGGCCGCAACCGCGAACTTGTCGCCCCGTGGCGTATCGGGGCGAATCCCGGGCAATTGCACTCCCTCGCGCCGCGCGACCGCGAACGCTTCACGCGCTCGCCGTGCTTGCGTAGGCGTGACTCTGGCAGCGGAGCCGAGCCCTTTGCTGCGGATCACGTTGCCGTCGCGAAACTGATACACCCAAAATCCCTTGCCGTTTTTGACGACAAGGTAGAGGTTGTGGCCATCGGCGATCTTTTGATTGACGCCGCTCTTGATGGCGTCGGAAACTTGCTCGGAGCGAAGCATCGAGAGGCTCTTGGTTACACATTTGGTTCCACACATTTAGTGGCCCAACGTGTCCCACACAAGCCCGCGATGCGCAAGTGGTTAAGGTGGAAGAAATGCCTATTGCATCGGTGTTTTGGCGCGCTATGTCCCATGCTGGCCCGCAATGCAATTAACTACAGGGGCGAAGCTGCGCGCCGCCCCGGAATGACGCGGTAGGGTAGAGCGAATTCCGGCTGCGTGGTATCGTTTTGCGCGGACTTGCGGCGACCGCCCGAGACAC
>CATPCO010000447.1 GCA_955652925.1 uncultured Xanthobacteraceae bacterium
CTTCTGTTCGCGGGAATCGAATAGGCCGCCGCCGATCGGACGGCCGTTCGGATTGATTTCGGCGATGGGCTGCTTTGGCGAGCAGCGTTAGCTCTCGCGCGCTAAGAAGAACGGCTGCGATCGAAAGCGGAAGCATGAAGTAAAGAGCGCGAAAGGTAAGCAGCGAAGCCAGCAGTTCCTCTTTCGCAAACTGCGTAAGCCCGATCAGCATCGCTGCTTCGATCACTCCCAGGCTGCCGGGCGCATGACTGAGGAAGCCCAGCAGTAATGCGGTCGCAAAGATGACGAGAAACGGCGGGAAATTGATCGCGGGCTGCGCTGGGAGCAACGTGTACATTACGGTCGCAGCTGCGCTCACATCGAGGATACCTATTGCGATCTGGACCAGGGTCAGGCGCACATCCGGAAGCACGATTCGTGCCTTGGACGGGCCGATGACCCGCGGGCGCGGCAGGAGCCAACATAGATAAGCGGCAATGAGCACAAGGCTCGAAATGCCGATGACCTGGTTCACCCATGCGGGCAAGTGATTGATCGCGCTTGCGGCCGTCGGCACGAATACCATGCCTGTTCCCAGGACGAAGCCATTGCCAAGCCAGAATGTCAGTCCCGTCACAAAAGCGATCTTGCCGACATCGATGAGGCCCAGACCCCATGCGGAATAGATGCGAAACCTGATTGCGCCGGCGGTGAGGACGGTCGCTCCGAGATTGTGGCCGATTGTGTAGGCGGTAAATCCTGCAAATGCGGCGACGCGATAAGGGACGGTTTCGCGCCCGATCGTGCGTAGCGCAAACAAATCGTAGCAGGTCAGGACAACGTAGGAGATTGCAACGAAGCAAGCGGCAGTGAGAAGGGTTCGAACTGGCGTCGCCTGAACTTCGGCGACAACTTTACCCATTTCGATTTCTCTCAGCAGGCGGCTTAAGGTAAACGCAGCTATGGCGAGAATCAGGACGCTGACGCCAATACTGATTAGATGCCAGACTCGTTTTCCAATTGCCGGTGTGTTGGCGCTCGTCACATTCCGTATTGACTCCAGCGATGAGCGTCAGGGCGATTCGAGAATCGCAAGGTCACATTTCCAATTATCTATGACACCATTGTTACATGCTGCCGGGCGACAAAAGGGTCGCTACCGGACGGGTTGTCACATGATTGAGATATCAATTCGTAATGATGACGCATGCGATTCGTCAGCAAGGTCCCGCGACCAATGGCTGAGCCGTTTCAGCCGAGGGCGTTCCGATGCGGGTCCTGATTGCAACCGACGCTTGGCATCCACAGGTCAATGGCGTCGTGCGCACCTTGACCGCGCTGGCAGACAGCGCCCATCGGCTGGGCGTGGCGGTGGAGTTCCTGACGCCGGAGGGTTTTGCAAGCGTCCCGTTGCCCACTTATCCCGGGTTGCGGTTGGCCTTGCCGCGCAGGCGCGAAATCGCGCGGCGTATTGAGGAGCTCAAGCCGGACGCAATTCATATCGCCACCGAGGGACCGATCGGGCACGTGGTTCGGGCCTATTGCCGTGCGCGGGGTCGCCCATTCACGACAAGCTACACGACACGGTTTCCTGAATACATCGCAGCGCGCGCGCCGATTCCGCAAGCGTGGGTCTACGCGGCTCTGCGGCGCTTCCACGCCGCTGCGACGGTGACGATGGTAGCCAGCCGATCGCTCATGAGCGAACTGCGGCAACGCGGGTTCGGCAATCTCGGAATGTGGACCCGTGGCGTGGATACCGACCTGTTCCACCCCGAGCGTGCGATCGATCTTGGATTTTCCCGACCGATCTTTGTCACCGTCGGACGGCTCGCCGTTGAAAAGAACGTCGAAGCATTTCTTGCTCTTGATCTACCGGGCACGAAGGTCGTCGTCGGGAGCGGACCGCAGGAACAGGAGCTCAGGCGTCGCTTTCCGCAAGCCAGGTTTCTCGGGCTCATGGAGCATGGCACCCTTGCCGCCCATCTGGCGGCGGCAGACGTATTCGTATTTCCGAGCCGGACCGATACGTTCGGCGTCGTACAGCTCGAGGCGCTCGCCAGTGGTGTCCCGATCGCGGCCTTTCCCGTCACCGGTCCTAAGGACGTCATTGCGGATAACCCGATAGGGGTTCTAAACGAGGATCTGCGCGCGGCCTGTTTGCAGGCGCTCGGGATTTCGCGTGTGGCATGTCGCGCATTCGCACTGAGCCGCTCCTGGGATTACAGCGCCCGTCAATTTATCGGGCACGTGCAGAAGGTTACCGCGGCGGGCTACCACAAGCGCGATGTATCCTTAGTTATCACGGCAACCGCGCGCGGATAACGCCGCAAGGAGGTGGGCATGAACGAGGCTCTCGAACTCGACAAGGAGACGATCGCAAAGGCATACGCACGGTGGGCCCCCGTTTATGATCTGGTCTTCGGAGCGGTCTTTGAGCGCGGCCGGCAGGCAGCCATTGCAGCGGCCGAACGCATCGGCGGACGCATTCTTGAAGTCGGAGTCGGCACCGGCATCTCGCTTCCCGACTATTCGCCGGCCAATCGCATTTGCGGTGTTGACCTCTCCGAGCCGATGTTGCGCAAGGCGCAGGAGCGTGTGGAGGAGCTTGCGCTCAGCCATGTCGAGGGACTCTGGGTGATGGACGCGCAACGTCTCTCCTTTCCGGACGCCTCCTTTCACGTGGTTGTGGCGCAATATGTCATCACCACGGTTCCCGACCCCGAGGCTACACTCGATGAATTTGCCCGCGTGTTGAAGCCGGGGGGCGAAATCGTCCTGGTCAGTCGCATCGGAGCGGAGGCGGGCTTACGCCGCTCGCTGGAGCGATGGTTTGCGCCCGCGGCACGCAAATTGGGCTGGCGCACCGAGTTTGCATGGCAGCGCTACGCACAATGGGCCGAACAGACGCAGGATATGCGCCTCGTAGAACGACGGGCAGTGCCTCCGTTCGGACACTTCTGTCTCATCCGCTTTGCCAAGCACGCCGCGACCGCCAGCACGTGTGGACAAGCGGTCGATCGACGCGCAGTCGCCTGACGGATTTTTTCAGCGAGAATGTTGCCCGGCCAAATGTGACATTTTTTCTTTGTCATATTTGATTCACGGAATCGCCATACCAGACACGGACCACTTAAGCTGGAGAGGAATCAGATGAGCCGTTTTCTGGAGGCCTTGCGAATACAGCGATGGGATGACCATCGGTATTACCACCACAGTCGGATCAATCAGTCTCTCCACTTGGTGAGCGCGCTGAGCTTTTTATTCGCCTATGTCATGGTCTTCAAGGATCCGGCCATTGCAGCCCTCGTTGGCTGGCTTGTGGCCATGACCAGCCGGCAGATTGGTCACTTCTTCTTCGAGCCGAGAGAGTACGACGTCGTCAATCAAGCCACTCACGAATACAAGGAGGAAATCAAGGTCGGCTATAATCTGCGACGCAAGGCCGTGTTGTTGACAATTTGGGCGCTCTCGCCGGTGCCGCTGTTGCTGGATCCGACCTTCTTCGGAATTTTTGAGCCCCATGCCGGCATCGCGGAGTTCGTGCGCCATGTCGCGCAGATCTGGCTGATCATCGGAGCAGGAGGGTTGCTGTTTCGGACGCTTCAATTATGCCTGATAAAGGACCTTCAAACGGGATTGGTATGGGCCGCCAAAATTCTGACCGATCCGTTTCACGACATAAAGCTTTATCACAAGGCGCCGCTCTATCTCCTGCGCGGAGAGCTGATCGATCCCGGCATCGCGGCCCATGCGGCCGGTGCCGATATCGAGGAGGATGCGGAAGCGATCCTGCCCGCCAGCTGATCCGTTCACTGCCGCGGATGATCGCGTTTGGAGAAAAGTCCATGCGCGATCATCTCTTTCAGAATCCGGCGCTTGATCGTCGTATTGCTCATGGCGGGACTATGCCACCACCAGCCATCCTGTTGCATGGCCTTGGCGGCAGCCACCAGCCGGTCCGCGACTGCGTTGAAATCCGCCTCGCTATAGTTGAGGCTGAAGATCATGCGTCCGCTGCCGATCCAGCTGAGCGCCAGGCCTTCGGCGCGCATGTAATACTGCAGCATCCAGTTATAGCGCGATGGCTGCGTGTAGCAGACTGTCCATATGGAGGACATATTGGCGATGTGCACCAGCAAGCCTTCGGCTCGCAGGTGTTGATTGAGCCGGTGCGCGCGTTCATTCCAAACTTCGTCGAGATTGAGATAGAGCTCGCGTACCTCCGCGGTTTCCAACCGCTGGAGAAATTCGTACATCGCCGCCATCACATAAGGATGCGAGTTGAAGGTGCCGCGGGCAAAACAGATATCAGCCGGCCGATCATCGCGGAATCGCTTCATCAATTCCTTTCGTCCGCAGACGACCCCTATTGGCAGTCCGCCTGCGACGGTCTTGCCATAAGTGACGAGATCGGCCTGCACCCCGAAATACTCCTGTGCACCCCCGATCCCGAGGCGAAACCCGACGAACACCTCGTCGAAAATCAACACGATGTCCCGCTTGCTGCAGACCGCCCGCAATCGCTTCAACCAGTTGCTGTATGCCTCCTTGTCGAAATGTGCGTTACGTGCGCTGTCGATGAGCGAGGAATCTGCCGGCGCGCTTGCATTCGGATGCAAAGCTTGCAGCGGATTGACAAGAACACAGGCGATATCGCGGCGCCTTTCCAGCACGCGCAGGGTTTCTTCGGCCATATCACGAAGCGTGTAGGTTTCGTGCGCGGGAACCGGATTGCCCAGCCCCGGCTGCACATCGCCCCACCACCCATGATAAGCCCCACAAAAGCGCACCAGGTGCGAGCGGCGGGTGTGGTAGCGAGCGAGCCGTACCGCCTGCATCACGGCCTCGGTCCCCGACATATGGAAGGACACCTCGTCCAGGCCGGAGATCTCTTTCAGGCGCTTCACGTTTTGCGCAATCAGCGGATGATACGGCCCGAGCACCGGTCCAAGCGCATGCACGCGCTCGACCCCAAGCTCGATGGTCTTCTTGTAGAAGTCATAGCCCAAGACATTGACTCCATACGATCCGGTGAGATCGTAAAACTCATTTCCGTCAAGGTCGGTCAACATGACACCGGCGGACGATTGCATGAATGCGCCCGAATTCAGGTACCGGCGCACGAAGCGGCTATATTGGAAGGGCACGCGGTACGCATCCGTAAACCGCAGGTCAGAGATGCTGTCGATGACTTCGGCGGTGCGCCGATTCGTTTCGGCGAAGCGCGATTGATAGAGCGCCGCGAGGCGCATGAAAGCAGCCCGCCGCCGCGCAGCGACTTCCTCGGGCGCGCCGTCGGAACAAAAAAATGTGGTTTCGTCGTACTCATAGAACGGCACCAAGGCTGCAAGCCGTCGTGCCAGGCGCGAATGGCCCGCCATCGATCGGTGCTTGGCCTTGGACAGCGCCAGCCGCCGTCTCAGCGTTTCTATGGACGCGGTCAGGGCGGCGACGCCCAGTCCGTAGAAGGCGAGTGTGGTGCCGCCCAATTTCATCGAATCAACATGTAACACTTGGATTTTTACGCCAGCATGACAGTCCGAACCCACATCCAGCGCCTGCTCGATCAGGAAGCGCTTAATTTCCTTCTCACCAATCGAATCCCGCGCCGCGCACTGACTCAATTCATGGGCTGGTTCAGCAAGATTGAGCACCCTCTTGTGCGAGATTTATCAATCGCGATCTGGCGGTTCTTCGGCGACCTTGATCTGACCGAAGCGAAGAAGACGGAGTTCCGCAGCCTCCATGACTGCTTCGTCCGAGAACTCAAAGAGGGCGCCCGTCCAATCGATGGTAATCCTGAAATCCTGGTGAGCCCTTGTGACGCAATTGTCGGCATGTCGGGCAGAGTTGACGGAACCGACTTGTACCAGGTGAAAGGGCTTTCCTATTCGCTGCGGGAGCTTCTCTGCGACGCCGGACTGGTCGATCTCTATCGTAACGGGCGTTATGTGACTCTGCGCCTCACCGCAGGGATGTACCACCGCTTCCATGCACCGCACGACTGCAAGGTCGAACAGGTGACCTACATTTCCGGCGATACCTGGAACGTCAACCCAGCCGCGCTGCGACGAATCGAGAAGCTATTCTGCAAGAATGAACGCGCAGTTTTGCGCACGAGGCTCACATCCGCGAATCATATCATCACATTGGTTCCCGTTGCAGCGGTTCTTGTGGCGGGGATCCGGCTGCGATTTCTGGATTCCCTGCCCCCTTGTTGTGATCGCACCATCATCAACTGCGATGCGCGATTCGGCAAGGGTGAGGAAGTCGGGTGGTTTGAGCACGGATCGACCATCATCGTGTTCGCGCCCTGCGGCTTTTCCCTGTGCGATCACGTGCGCGATGGCGCCTGCATTCAAATGGGCCAACCCCTCATGCATTTGCCCTGATTTCTGACGCGGCCAATCTTGCTGGCCACACTGGTTAACAACCGGTTGTTCGAGGCGACAGAAACATGACAATTGGCGGTTTCGGCGGCCTCTTGCATCCATCTGTCATGGATGAGTCATCGATTTGGCGTAGCTCTTCTGAAATGACAGCACTGATTCTCGCAGCTGGCACCTTTTGCATTCTTGCGAGCGCTGCTCATTGTACCAGCCTGTTTACCGTCATGGCGCGCGTGCGCCGTCAAAGAACTAGCGCGCCGCAGGCGGAGGTCGGGGTTTCGATTCTGCGGCCCCTTTGCGGAATCGAAAATTTCTCAGAGGCGACCCTGCGCTCGACATTTCACCTCGATCATCGACGTTATGAGATCCTCTTTTGTGTGGCTAGCGGGGCCGATCCAATTGTGCCCATTGCTCAGCGCCTGATCGCGGCTCACCCCGAAATCCCCGCCCGTCTCTTGGTCGGGGCCGACCGAATCAGCAGCAATCCCAAGCTCAACAATCTCGTCAAAGGATGTTGCGCCGCCAGCTATCCATGGATTGTCATGGCTGACAGCAACGTGCTGATGCCGGCCGATTACCTCCGCCGTCTGCTCCAGACCTGGCAGTCGGACACCGGGGTTGTTTCATCACCCGCCATTGGATGCATGCCGCACAACTTCTGGGGCGAGCTCGAGTGTGGGTTTTTGAACACCTATCAGGCCCGATGGCAGTGCTTTGCCGATGAGGTCGGACTGGGCTTTGTGCAGGGCAAGAACATGCTTTTCAACAAAGCCTTCCTTGCGGCGAACGGCGGCATGCGCGCTCTTGCATCCGAACTGGCGGAAGATGCAGCAGCAACGAAACTCGCTCGCAGACGGGGCCTGCGCGCGCGCGTTGTAGACAAGCCGTTCGTGCAGCCGCTTGGCCGACGCACCGCCGCAGAGGTTTGGCAACGGCAAATTCGTTGGGCGCGGCTGCGACGCGATACGTTTCCGCTTTATTTTCTGCCGAAGCTGCTGACCGGAGCGCTCCCGCCACTCGCAGCTTGCATCATCCTCGCCGACTGCATTGAGCTGCCGGTCGCCGGCATTGGGACGGTGTTCCTCGCGCTCTGGTACGGGCTCGAAGCCGTGGCTACCGGGGTGGCCGGCTGGCACCTTTCGTGGCGATCCCCTCTCGTCTGGGCGCTCCGCGATGCGGTCCTGCCCGTGCTCTGGATCGCAGCTTGGGCCGGCAAGGACTTTGAATGGCGCGGCAATTCGATGACCATCGCAGATCAACGAAGCTTGGGATGAACGTAGCCTTCTTTGACGGAACTCTGACGGCTCGCGATGAACATTGCTAGCGACCCCAGACTCGCGCGAGCGGGCGCGCCAATTCGAGTACGCGCGCTGTTTCTGTCCGATATCCACCTTGGTACTCGCGGTTGCCAAGCAAACAAGCTACTCGACTTCATGCGCCACTATGACAGCGACACTATTTATCTGGTGGGCGACATCGTAGATGGCTGGCAGCTCAAGGCGAGCTGGTATTGGCCGCAGGCGCACAATGACGTGGTGCAAAAACTGCTACGCAAAGCACGCAAAGGTACGCGCCTGTTCTATATACCCGGCAATCACGATGAAATCCTGCGCGACTACTACGGAACCCATTTTGGCGGTATCGAGGTGGTTGCAGACACCATTCACGTCGGGGTCGACGGCAAGCGCTATCTCGTCATTCATGGTGATCTGTTCGATGTGGTCATCCGTCATGCACGCTGGTTGGCTCTGCTCGGCAATCACGCCTATGATCTCGCGATTTGGTTGAACACCTATTTCAACGCGGTGCGGCGGTTTTTCGGCCTGACATATTGGTCGCTTTCGCAATGGGCCAAACTGAAGGTAAAGAACGCGATCAACTTCATCGGGGAATATGAACGCACGCTGGCCGCCGAAGCGCAACGGCGGGGAGTGAATGGCGTGATCTGCGGCCACATCCACCATGCGGTAATCAGAACGGCATCCCAGATCCGCTACATGAATTGCGGCGACTGGGTCGAAAGCTGCACCGCCATAGTCGAGCATTTCGATGGCGCATTTGAAATCGTGAAATGGACGTCGCAGGATCCCGCCTTGGACCGAGTAGAAATGGCCGGCGTTCTCTCCCCGGCGGAGATGAGAAGCCTGCAGCTTGATTCGATTGAAGTCACCAGCGAGGCGGCAGAGCCGTGTTGACAGGATGGTCTGCGCTTCTGCTCGCCGGGTTCTTGGAGATCGTTTGGGCCATTGGGCTCAAATATTCGGATTCTCTCACCAGGTTCTGGCCTACCGCCATTATGGTGACCGCAATTGCCCTGAGCTTCTGGCTGCTCGCAGTGTCTCTGAAATCCGTGCCTTTCGGAACGGCTTACGCCGTGTGGACAGGAATTGGCGCTGCCGGAGGGGTGATCATCGGCATCGTTGCCTTCGGCGAATCGGCAGACTTCTTGCGCGTGACCTGCGTCATCTTCATCATTGCAGGCACGCTTGGTCTGCGCCTCGTTTCCGGGCACTGATCAGTTGTTAGCGACCCAGCGCAGGATGTGACGGGCAACCGCAACCAGCGTTCCGTTCTGATTGGTCACGCTGATATCGGAAACGGACTGGCGTTTCTGGGTGTCCACTTCGGCGATCGTGTAGGTAAGCGTCACGGTATCTCCGATAAAGACCGGAGCAAGGAAGCGCACGCGATCGTAACCCAGGGATACCGGCGTTTCGTTCCGCGCGAGCCCTTGGCATTTGTCGATCATCATGGTCGAGCAGGTCGACATGTAGCCGATCATCAGGACGCCATGGGCGATGCGGCGGCCAAATTTCGTGCGGGCCATGTATTGCTCGTTGACATGGTTGACCGAAAAATCACCGGTTATCCCAGCGAACATGTAAATGTCGCTTTCACTCACGGTCTTGGCGAAGCTGACGGTATCGCCGATCTTGACGTAGAAGTTCTGCATGGAGTTTTGCTCCGTAGCCCGGATTGAGCGTTAGCGAATTCCTGCATTTCGCCAACACAACGGCGCAAAGCGCTGTCGCCTTGGCACAATGCGGGGCTACGACGCCTCGTTGGTTCCCACCACGCCCTCCTCGATTAGCGCTGCGATTTCGGCCACTCCGAAACCAAGCTCTTCGAGCACTTCCTTTGTCTGCGCACCCAAGCGCTGTGGCGCCAAGCCAATGGAGGCCGGCTTTCCATCGTAGCGCACAGGGTGATTTACCAATGTGACAGGCGCGTGCGCGTTGCCTCCGCCATGGACCGTTACCAGCGCCTGCATGTGCTTGACCTGTGGATCCTTGAGGACACCGTCGTAATCCTGCACGGGCGCGTGCCAGATGCCGGCCGCTTCCAAGCGCGTGCACCAGTCCTCATTGTTCTGCGTCGCGAGCCTTTCGGCGATCAGGCCGGAGATCTCGTCCTGGCGGCCCCAGGCATCCTTGTCAGAGAAAGCAGCCAGTTCCGGCAGTTCGATTGCTTTCGCCACGGCTGCAAGGGGCGAAAGTGAAATCGCGACATGGCCATTGCGCGTCGCATAGACGCCGTACGGGGCAGGGTAGTACCAGCCAGCCACGTGGCGGGGCGCGTTTACGCCTGCCGGCCGTCTCGCTGCGTTGAGCCAAGCCGTGAGCGACTCCGCTTGCAGGTCGAGGGCTGCCTGCATCAGATTTGCCTCCACCCGGCAGCCCTTGCCCGTTCGCTCCCGGCGCACCAGTGCCGCAAGAATGCCCATGGCGAGCAGCGCTGCGCCATGATGATCGACCACGGATACCCCGACCGGCCGCGGCGCTGCGTGGCCGGTGATTGCCATGATTCCGAACAGCGCCTGGGCGAGCAGATCCTGGCCAGGGCGTTGCGCATAGGGGCCCTCCGAGCCGTAGCCCGATGCGGAGGCGTAGATCAAAGCGGGCTTGCGCTTGCACAAGGCATCGTAGCCCAGCCCCAGCTTGTCCATGACGCCGGGGCGAAAATTCTCGGCCACGATGTCGGCGCTCTCAATGAGCGTGCGCGCGATGTCTTTTCCCTTCTCCATCTTCAAATCGAGCGCGAGGCTGCGCTTGTTCCGGTTCGCGCACAAATGCAGCATTCCCTGTCCGTCATGCCAGATATCGCCGCTGCTCCAGTGGCGTTGCCATGCCCCCTCCGGACTTTCGACCGAGATCACGTCCGCGCCGAGATCCGCCAGCATCTGGATGCCCATGGGGCCCAGCAGGAAATGATTGAAGCTGATGACGCGGATGCCTTGCAGGAGGTCGAGCATTGATGTGTGTTGCATCAGGCGAAACGCGAATGGCCGAATGGCGAATAGCGAATAGCGGTCAGACCCTGTCCCCTATTCGCTATTCGCGAAGAAGTGCAGATGATCCATTCCCACCGCCGCCTCTATTTGCGATCCCACCGATAGGGCAAGATCCGGATCGATGCCCGCAATCCGGATCTCGTTCGGTCCGATGCGGATTGCCAGAATCTGCTCATCGCCGAGCTGCTCGCTGACCAGCACAGTGCCATTGAACCCGACATCGTTGTTGGTCGGTGCGCCGAGGCGAATGCTCTGCGGGCGCATGCCGAGGCAGATGGACTGCCCGGCGCATGGACCAAGGTTGGCAAAACGAGCCGCTGGAAGCTCCAAATGCACATCCTGTGCGGCGAGAATGAACGTGCCGCCGTGCGCGGTTACATTGACATTGATGAAATTCATCGAGGGTGACCCGATGAAGCTCGCGACGAAGCGGTTGGCAGGCCGGCGGTAAAGCTCAAGCGGCGTACCCACCTGCTGCACGATACCATCCTTCATGACGACGATGCGATCTCCGAGCGTCATCGCCTCGACCTGATCGTGGGTGACGAAAATCGAGGTGGTAGGAACGCGCAGCCGCAGCTCCTTGAGCTCGAGCCGCATTTGCGCGCGCAGCTGCGCGTCAAGGTTTGACAGCGGCTCGTCGAACAGGAAGACCTTCGGATTGCGCACGATACAGCGGCCAAGCGCGACGCGCTGCTGCTGTCCGCCCGAGAGTTGGCGCGGGCGCCGGTCGAGCAAAGGCTCGATCGACAAGATCCTGGCCGCGCGATTGACGGCGGCCGCGATCTCCGCCTCAGGCACGTGCCGGTTGCGCAGGCCAAAGGCAAGATTGTCGTGCACGCTCATGTGCTGATAAAGCGCGTAATTCTGGAACACCATCGCGATGTCGCGGTCCTTCGGCTGCAGGTGATTGACCACGCGCCCGCCGATCGCAATCGTCCCGGAGCTGATCTCCTCAAGACCGGCAATCATGCGCAACGTCGTGGATTTGCCGCAGCCGGACGGGCCGACGAGGACCACGAACTCGCGATCCTTGATTTCGAGACTGATATCCTTGACCGCAACAATGTGGCCATAGCTCTTGCGCACACTCGTGAGCACGACTTCCGCCATCAGATTCGAAGGCCCCGTATGACGTATCTCTGCCCGAACAGCGTCACGATCAGTGCGGGCACGAGCGCGATCACTGCTGTCGCGCTCATGAGATTCCATTCCATGCCGAGCTCGTGAACGAATTGCGCCATCACGACCGTCAGGATAGGGGTTTCATGCGAGGTGAGGATGAGAGCAAACAGGAATTCGTTCCAGGTGTAGAGCCAGCACAGGATCGCAAGAGCGGTGAGGCCGGGAACAGCTGTCGGCATGGCAACGCGCCAGAATGCGCCCCAGCGCGAGCAGCCGTCGATCATGGCGGCATATTCCATGGAAGGATCGATGCCATCGAAGAAGCCCTTCATGATCCAAGAAAAAAAGCAGATATGGACGGCAACATGAGGGAACAACAGCCCCCAATAAGTATCGAAAATGTGCAGCTGTTGCGTCACGAAATAAAGCGGCAGCACCCAGGCGACGTACGGCACGCAACGAAAAATATAGATCAGTGAAAACCAGGTGTTCGGGATGGGTCCCTTGAAACGTGAGAGCATGTATCCGGAGGTGGCCGTTACGCCAAGCGAAAGGACTGTCGCCGCGGTCGAGATGACAAAGCTGTTGAACAGCGCCTTGAGCACGATCTCCTGTGAGAGCACTTCGTGAAAATTGTCGATGGTGAACTCAGTGCCGCGGTGCACGTAAAAGACGCCGCTCGCCGGACGCAACGAGGTCAGCACCAGCCAAAACACGGGAAATGTGAACAGCAGGCACACCGCGGTTGCGGCGAGCGCAAACAGCGCCGCTCTTGCGCCTGGCGCAAGCGCGGAGAAGAAGTCCTCCGAGCGGGCATCCGCCTTAAGCTCTACGCTGGTGACGGCGCTCACCTCGACACCTCGACCAGGCGGTTGAGCAGCCGGTAGAGCAGGAGCGCAAAGACAACGATGATGATCGCCCCAATCACCGCGGCGGCCGAGCCACGGCCGAGATTGAGGAACTGGAAGGATTCGACATAGGCATAGATGCTGAACACCTCGGTCGCGCGCGCCGGTCCGCCGCCGGAAATCGTCCATACGATGTCGAAAGTACGGAAGGCGTCGATGGCGCGGATGACGACACAAACCACCATGACCGGACGCAGCATGGGAAGTGTGATGTAACGGAATGTGCGCCAGGCGCCGGCCGCATCGATCTGTGCCGCCTCGAACGGCTCCGGGGGAAGGCTCTGAAGACCCGCAAGCAGGATGAGAGCGAACCAGGGCGTCCAAAGCCAGACGTCAGTCAAGAGGATGACCGGGAACGCCGTCCAGCGCTGGGTGAGCCAGGTGATCGGCGCAAATCCGAGGCCCTCCAGGGCAGCGTTCACGACCCCGAACTGGTCGTTGAACATCCAGCGGATCATGATCGCGGCGATCACCGGCGCAACCATTAGCGGCAGCAAGACGAGAGTCTGAACGAGCCAGCGTCCGGGGAAGCGCCGGTTGAGCATCAGGGCAATGGCAAGACCAAGCACGAGTGCGCAAGCGACGCTTGCGGCCATGAAGCCGAACGTATTGGGAAGAACGATGCCGAGGAATTCCGGATCGCGGAGCACGTGAACATAGTTCGCAAAGCCTACCCAGGTTCGCTTGGGATCGTAGAGTGTCCAATCGCGAAAGCTTGCATTGGCGCCGGTCAGAATGGGAACGATCTGGAACAGCAGAATCGCGACGGCAGCCGGCGCGATCAGCGCCAGCATGAATCGCGTTTTTTCAGTCATGCAGCAGATAATCCCTCCCCCTTGGGGAGGGATTGTGCCCTAATTGCCCGTCGCGGCGCGGTGGATCTTGTCGACGTTGTCCGCGAGCACTTTGGCAATGTCCTCGCGCTTGCCTGAGAGCGCCGCAATCGCCATGTCTGAATACGCCCTATGCACTGCCGGCCACTCGGCAAAGTAATAGGCCGAATGGGTTATCGGCGTCTGGTCGAATACGGCATGCTTGAGCGCCGCGAAGTCCTTGTCATCGGCGGCGAGCTTGGGCCAGAGCTTGACATTCGGCGGCGGCCCGCCGGTCTTCTTCCACATCTCGACCTGCCCGGCTTCATCCATCATCATGGCGGAAAGCATCTCCTTGGCGAGTTGCTTGCGCTCGGCCGGCACGCCCTTGGGGATCGCCCAGCCCCAGATTTCGTTCCAGGACGTCGGGCGCTGTGCGCGCGGGCCCATGGGGAACGGCGCCATGCCAACCTTGCCGACGATCTTGGATCGTTTGGGATCGTTGAATTCACCGAAATGCGTTGAATCGACGAGCGTGAAGGCAGCATCACCCGACATGAAGATGGCGTTTGCTTCGTTGCGCCCATAGGCGGTCATGCCGGGCGGGCTGATCTTGTGGGTGTTGATCGCATCCCACCAGAACTCGACGATTTCCCGCTGGCACGGCTCGGTGACGGCCGGCTCGAACTTCTCCGCCGCAAGCTTGGCGTTGTCGCGCTCGAACAGCGGCTTGAGGATGTCGCAGTTGTTCGACCACATGGTCCACCACAGGCTGAACCATGTGTTGTTCATGCTCATGCCACCGACATAGCCCCACTTGACCTTGCCTTCCTTCTGCAGCCGCTGACTGACCGAGACCAGCTCGTCGAAGGTTTTGGGAACCTCCTCCGGTTTGACGAGATCATTGCGATAAAAGAAGGTGCCGACGGTGTGGGCCATGGGCACGACGGTAAGCTTCTTCTCGTCATTCCAGAACGCGAGCAGCGGCCATTGATCGGCGTTCTCCATCCCCTTCACGTCATCCGTTGTCTCCAGCCATTTCTTCCAGAGCTGACCCCAATCGTCGTTATGCCAGATAACATCGAACTGATCGGTTTGAGACGTAAGCGTGGCGGTGACCTTTTCCATGAAGACACTGTAGGCCATGGGCACGCGCGTGAGCTTGACGCCGTGGCCCTTGGCCCATTTCTCCATCATGTCGAGCGAGGCATCTTGAATCGGGTTCTTCATGTACCCGACCTTGAGTTCGCGATCCTGCGCAGATGCAGTCACCGCACCTGCGCAAAGGATCATTCCGATTACGCCTGCGGTGCACAATGAAATGAATGTCTTACGCCCGGGCATTATCACCTCCCTCGGCTGTTGTGCGGTCCGGCACGTGAGCTGCCGCGTAACGCAGGTCGAGTAAACTCGACTTGCGCCTATCCAAGTGCCGAACTCGACTATACCCGAGTTCGGGTTGCCTCTTGGCATAACCATCACACACCATTGCCGGGGCCAATTCAATCGGACGCAGAGGCGGGCGCACTCGGGGCGCGCGTCCGCGTCCAACAGAAGTCCTTACGGCTCCGCCGCAATCTTTTCCAGGATCGGCTTCCACATCTGCTGCTCGGCTTGAATGAAAGCGAGGACCTCGGCAGGAGACATGGGGCGCACATAGGTGCCGGTGACCGACAGCCGCTTCGCAACGTCGGGCCGTCCCGCAACCTTGCGCAAGGCGTCGCTGATCTTGTGCACGATCGCATCCGGCGTGCCGACCGGCGCGACAAGCACGGTCCAACCGCGCGCGTTAAATCCCGGCAGCACTTCGGCAGCGGCTTGAACATCGGGAAAATCCGGCAGCCGCTCGGGCGAGCCAACCGCGATAGCCTTGATGCTGCCGCCCTGGATACTGCCGGCGAGCGCGGCAAGCCCCTCGATGACCATGGACAGCCGGCCGCCTATGGCATCGCTCAAGGCTTGCGGGGCGCCGCCGGTATATGGGACTGCAAGGACGTCAATGTTTGCCCTTGCCTTGAGGAGTTCGCCTGTGAGGTTCGTCATGGTGCCGCGCCCCGTTGCGGCATAAGACAATTTGCCAGGCTCTTTCTTTGCGAGTGCAATGAACTCCTGCAGGGTGGATACGCCCAGCGCGGGCGTCACCGTGAGAAACATCGGCTGTTCGCCCACGAAGCCGATAGGGGTGAAATCGCGCGGCACTTGCAGCGGGAGGTTGGGCTGCAATCCCGCAAGCGTTACGAAGGCCGACGCGGCCGGCATGTAGAGCGTGTAGCCGTCCGGAGCGGCACCGACAGCCGCGCGCGCGGCCACGGCGCCGCCCGCGCCCGGCTGATTGAGCACCACGATCTGCTGGCCCAGTAATGATCCGAGACCTTCGCCGATGACGCGCAACATGACATCCGGCGCGCCCCCCGCCGCCGAATGGGTAATGATACGGATGGGCTTGTTGGGATAGCCGTCGTTCTGGGCAGCCGCGTGCGTGCCACAGAGCAACAGGCAAGCGACCACGCTGCGGAAGCATCGGACCATCATCGTTCACCTCATGCCACTGCAGGGGCTCATGCAGGCGGTTGAAATTGCAGGAACGCGCGCTTGGGATAAACGTAGATTTTGCCGCTTTGCTGCATACTTGGCAGGCACAGTTGAACGATTTTCTCCGCCACCTTATCCGGCGTTTCCAGGCTCAGCGGGTCTTCGCCCGGCATTGCCTGTGCGCGCATGCGGGTGCGAACGGCTCCCGGTGTGAACAGATTGACGCGCACGTGGGTCGATGCGGTCTCCGCGGCATAGGTGCGCGCCATCGCTTCGAGGGCTGCCTTGGAGACGGTATAGGGTCCCCAGTAGGCAGGTGTCTGCGCGGCAACGCCGGAAGAAATGAACACCACGCGGCCTGCGTCTGAAAACTTCAGCAGTTGATCGAGCGCGCAGATCAGCCGCCAATTGGCGGTAACGTTCACGGCCATCACGTCGGCCCAGGCCCGCGCCTCCACGTGCCCGAGCGGGGAGAGCGGTCCGAGAATGGCGGCATTGCCGACCAGGACATCAAGCCGTCCGAACCGCTCGTGCAGCGCGAGCGCGAGCCGATCGATGCCTTCATAGTCCTTGAGGTCGAGCGGGACGAGCGTTGCCGAGCGGCCGAGCGCCTTGATCGCGTCGTCGAGCTCTTCGAGCCCACCGGCCGTGCGGGCGACCGCGATGACGTGCGCGCCAGCTCCGGCCAGCGCGAGCGCGGTTGCATAGCCAATGCCGCGTGAGGCGCCGGTGACGAGCGCAATCCGATCCGCGAGGGGAGGGGGCATCAGCCCGGGTCAGCTCGCCTCGGCGAGCAGCGATAATTGCCGCGGAGAGGCGGTGTGCGCGTTCTGGTCCGTGAGTGCGGTGGGATAGTCGCCGGTAAAACAGTGATCCGTGAACTGTGGCCGCAGCGGGTCGCGTTTGGCATAGCCCATGGCGCGATAAATCCCCTCAACCGACAAGAATTGCAGCGAATCAGCGCCGATGAAATTGCGCATGCCCTCGAGATCATGGTTGGCAGCCAGGAGATTCTCGCGTTCTGGCGTATCGATGCCGTAATAGTCCGGGTGAGTGATGGGCGGGGAGGCGATGCGGAAATGGACTTCCTTTGCCCCGGCCTCGCGCATCATCTGCACGATCTTCACCGACGTGGTGCCGCGCACAATCGAATCGTCGATGAGCACGATGCGCTTGCCCTTGACGACCGCGCGATTGGCGCTGTGCTTGAGGCGCACGCCCAGCTGCCGGATGTGCTGGGCAGGCTCGATAAAGGTTCGGCCGACATAGTGGTTTCGGATGATGCCGAGTTCGTAAGGGATCTTCGATTCCTGTGCATAGCCGATGGCAGCCGGCACGCCGGAGTCGGGAACGGGAACAACCACGTCCGCCGCAAAGCGCGTTTCGCGTGCGAGCTCTTCGCGCGCAAGCTCCGCCCCCATGGTCTTGCGCACCTCGTAAACATGGCGTCCGCCCACTATGGAATCCGGCCGGGCGAAATAGATGTATTCAAAGATGCAGGGACGAGGCGCCATGGGTGGAAATGGCTTGTGCGAATGCATGCCGTCCTGATCGAACACCACGATCTCGCCATTCTCCACGTCGCGCACATATTTCGCGCCGATGATGTCAAGGGCGCAGGTCTCGGACGCAAGGATCGGCATTGCGTCAAGCTTGCCGATTACGAGGGGTCGAATACCGAACGGATCCCGGGCGCCAATCAGCTTCTTGTTTGTCAAGCCTACGAAAGCATAGGCGCCTTCCAGCTGGCGCAGCCCCTCGATGAAGCGATCAATGAACCGGTTGCGCCTCGCCCTTGCAACGAGATGAAGAATCACTTCGGTGTCGGTTGTCGACTGCATAATGGCGCCGTCGCGCACGAGTTGGCGCCGCAAGCTCAGTCCGTTGGTGAGATTGCCATTGTGCCCGACCGCAAAGCCGCCGCCGTCGAGCTCCGCGAACAACGGCTGCACGTTGCGCAGGATGGTGCCTCCCGTGGTTGAGTAGCGCACATGCCCGGTCGCTGCGGTGCCAGGCAGGTGCTCAATCACGTCGCGCCGGGAGAAGCTATCCCCCACCAATCCAAGCTTGCGCTCGGAGTGGAACCGCGTGCCGTCGAAGCTGACGATGCCGGCCGCTTCCTGGCCCCGGTGCTGCAGCGCGTGCAGGCCGAGTGCGGTAATCGCGGCAGCGTCGGGGTGCCCGAAAATGCCGAACACTCCACACTCCTCGCGCAGCCGATCGCCATCGGGATCGCTTTGGCCGGAGTTGGCTGCTTGCGTGTCGGGCGAGTTCAGGCTGGGATTGAGCCGCGCGTCGCAAAAGGTATCGCTCATTCGGCTCATCCCTCCAATCCTTCGTAGGGTGGGCTAAGGCGCGCTCCTCCACCCTGTCCGCGTGGGCAAAATCGCTTGCGCGCCGAGCCCACCATTCACAGTACGGCAGGCGATTTTGCCCACCCTACGAGCCCAGGCTGCCCAGGCCATTCCGACCGCTGACCGGATTCATCCTCTTCGGGCTTCGGCTTTTTCAGCCTCTTTGAGATGGTGGCGTCGAGGTCTTCCGGCAACATCGACATGAGCCAGTCACCAGTTCCCTGCAGAACCACCCGCGACTTGGCGCTGCGCACCCACTCCGGCTGGCTGCGGTCGGGGACGAGCCAGGCGAAGAACAGGAAGGCGACGACCACGATGACCAAGCCGCGCGCGAGCCCGAATACAAAGCCCATAGTGCGGTCGAGGGCGCCGACTCGGCTGTCCAGCACCATATCCGAGAAACGCACCGTGATGACGGAAACCACCAGTAACGTCCCCAGGAACGTGCCCCCGATGACGATTGCGTATGCCACTATGTCGTTATTGAAATAGGTTTTCGCGACCGGCAGCAGCTTCGAGAATGAATAAAGTGTCACCAGCGCTGCGATCAACCAGGCTGCAATGGACAGGACCTCCCGCATGAAGCCGCGGATCATTGCGAGCAATGCCGAGATCATCATGACGCCGATCAAGATGATATCGAGAAGGGTGATTGGCATGACGCGGACTCTCTCACACTAGGTCAATGCTGCCGGTCGAATCGCAGCCATTTTAGCAGGGCGGAGATCGCTCATCCCATGCCCGCCTTGCGCGGCCGGCCGTTGTGGACCTGCGGGCGCTCAGGCGCGGTTTGGCTCGCGATAATGGCCGTGACAAGGCTATTGAGCCGCCCAACGAATTCGAGCACGAGTGGGGGCTCGCTCACCCCCTCCGGCCGGCCACCCTCGGGGACTACGGCGCGCGTAAAGCCAAGCTTCTGTGCCTCCTTGAGTCGCGCGGGGGCCTGGGCGACGGGTCGGACTGCTCCTGAGAGGGAAAGCTCCCCGAAATAGACCGCCTCGGCCGGCAAAGGCGCATTGGCCAGCGAGGAAACCAGTGCCGCAGCTGCGGCGAGGTCCGCTGCGGGCTCGGTAACGCGCAGTCCGCCCGCCACATTGAGGTAAACGTCGTATCCTGAGAGCCGGACCCCGCAATGCGCCTCCAGCACTGCGACAACCATGGATAGCCGGTTGGGATCCCACCCATTGACGGCACGCCGTGGCGTCCCAAACGCAGTTGGGGCGACCAGTGCCTGGATTTCGACCAGCAATGGGCGAGAGCCCTCGATCCCGGCAAATACGGCAGTGCCGGGCGAACCCAAATCCCGTTCCGAAAGAAAGAGCTCAGAAGGATTGGCGACTTCGCGCAACCCGGCCCCGGTCATTTCAAACACGCCGATCTCATCGGTGGGACCAAACCGGTTTTTGGCCGCACGCAGGATCCGGAACTGTTGCGAGCCTTCGCCCTCAAAAGAGAGCACGGCATCGACCATGTGCTCGACCACGCGGGGGCCGGCGATCTGGCCGTCCTTGGTCACGTGTCCAACCAGGATGACGGCTGCTCCTGATTTTTTGGCAAAACGGATCAATGACTGCGCGCTCGCGCGGACTTGCGTGACGGTGCCGGGTGCTGCTTCGACCACGTCGGTCCACATGGTCTGAATGGAATCGATAATGATAAGCCGGGGAGGTGCGCCTTCCTTGAGCGTGACTATGATGTCTTCTACCGACGTTTCGGCCGCGAGTTCGACCGGGGCACCAGCGAGACCCAGTCGTTCCGCGCGCAGCCGGACCTGGGCTACCGCCTCTTCACCCGATATGAAGACCGCTCGATGGCGAGCTTGTGCGAGCGCTGCCGCGACCTGAACCAGCAGCGTTGATTTGCCAATCCCGGGGTCGCCCCCTAACAGCAACACTGAGCCCCGCACGAAACCTCCGCCGGTCACCCGATCAAACTCGGCAATGCCGGAGGCAAGTCGCGGTGGATCATGTGCTGCACCGGCAAGCCGCTCGAGCGCAAACAAACGGCCCTTGCGCGGCTTTCGCCCGGGAATTTGTGCGTGTGCCTCTGCGGGGTTCTCCTCGCTAATCGTGTTCCATTCGCCGCAGGCGTCGCATTTGCCTTGCCAGCGCCCATACGCGGCGCCGCAATTCTGGCAGATGAAGCTTATGTCTCGACGCGCCATGCTGGCGGGATCATAAACCGCGGTAGACGCGGTGATAACGCCGGCCGAGACTCGTGAGCACTTCGTAACTGATAGTCCCCATGCCTAGGGCCAAATCATCGACGCTCATTCCCTCGCCAATCAGAGTGGCGAGGTGGTCGCGCCGCGCGACGCCTTCCCCTAAATCGGTCACGTCGGCCGCGAGCAAGTCCATCGAGACGCGCCCGACAACCGGACAGCGCCGCCCGGCAATAACCACCTGGGCCGGTGGCTTATTCTTCCCAGCGGCTGCTGAGCGCAGGAAGCCGTCGGCATAGCCGACCGCAACAATTGCAATGCGCGATGGGCGCGGGGCGGTCCATGCGGCTCCATAGCCCACGGAATCGCCGCGATTGACGCTGCGTACCTGGATAATGCGGCCCTTAAGCTCGACCACGGGACGCATCGGGTTCTGCTTTGTCGGGGTGGGATTGGCGCCATAAAGCGCAACCCCGGGCCGCACCAGGTCGCAAAATACCGTTCCTCCCAGGAATATGCCGGAGGAATTGGCGAGCGAAGACGGTATTCCGCGATACAGGATACGAAGTTCCCGGAAGGTCCGAATTTGCCGATCATTCATGGGATGATCCGTCATCTCGGCACAGGCGAGATGACTGATCAGCAGCGTAATACCATGGTTTTCGGATTGAATACGCGGGGCAAGGGCAACAGCCTCTTCGAGCGGCACGCCGAGCCGGTTCATGCCGGTATCGACGTGAAGGGCAGCCCCCCCATGCCATTTTTTTGCGCGCACGAACGCGTCCCATTCGGCAAGCTCGGTCGTGCTGTTGATGACGGGACGAAACGATCCCTCGGCAAAGGCCGCAGCCGACCCAGGCATCACGCCGTTGAGTAGATAAATTGTCGCGTCTGGTGCAATCGCGCGCACGCATCTCGCCTCGAAAATGTCGGCCACGAAGAACGTCCGACAACCGGCCTTGGCGAGCTTGCGCGTCACGGATTCAATGCCGCACCCGTAGGCGTCTGCCTTGACGACCGCTGCGCACTCGACCGGCAAGGTCATGCTGGCGAGCTTCTTCCAATTGGCTTCGATCGCGGCAAGGTCGATGGTCAGTATGCCACCGGCGTCGCTTTCGGCCGGCGGCGCAAGCGGCCGTTCCACCGGCTGCAAATCAGGGTCGTGAATTGTCATGGCACGCCTTATGACCCGGCTCGACGCAAGCGTCCAGTACGCACGGTGCGTATCGCTGCGCGGCGCGCGGGCAAAATCAAATCTGCTGAGGCAGCTGATCTTCACGTGCCAGGTTGTCGAACCTTGTCACTTGTGCCTCGAACTGGAGACTGACGGTTCCCGTCGGGCCATGACGCTGCTTGCCGATGATGATCTCGGCTTTTCCGTGCGCGGCATCCATTTCGATCTGCCACCTCGTGTGCTCATCCGTGCCCGGCCGCGGCTCCTTGTTGCTGAGATAATACTCCTCGCGAAATACGAACAATACGACATCAGCGTCCTGCTCGATGGAACCCGACTCGCGTAAGTCAGATAGCTGCGGCCGCTTGTCTTCCCGATTCTCCACCTGGCGCGATAACTGGGATAACGCGAGGACCGGCACATTAAGCTCCTTGGCCAGCGCCTTGAGGCTGGTGGTGATCTCAGTGACCTCGTGCACCCGCCCTTCCAGGGCACGCCGGGTGGATCCTTGCAGCAGCTGGATGTAGTCGATCACAACAAGGCCAAGGCCTTTTTGCCGCTTAAGACGACGCGCGCGGGCGGCGAGCTGCGCGACGGTCAGCCCGCCGGTCTCATCGATAAAGAACGGAAGATGTTGCAGCTCGGTCGCGACGTCCTTGATCTTCTCAAAATCGGTTTCGTGAATGCCGCCGCGGCGGATGGTGCTCGATGGAATTCCGGTCTGCTCCGCGATGATCCTGGTGGCAAGCTGCTCGGCCGACATTTCCAACGAGAAGAACCCCACGATGCCGCCGTTTACGGTCTCGATGTGACCATCAGCACGGACCTCGCCGCTCCAGGCCCGCGCGACGTTGTACGCGATATTGGTGGCGAGCGCGGTCTTGCCCATGCCGGGACGGCCGGCAACAATGATCAAGTCAGAGGGCTGCAGCCCGCCCATTTTGGTATCAAGGTCTCGCAGCCCCGTTGCCAGGCCCGAGAGCTTGCCTTCGCGCTGATAAGCGCGTGCCGCCATATCGACCGCGGTTGTGAGCGCAGTCTCGAATTTCTGAAAGCCGCCGCCATAGCGTCCGATCTCCGCGAGATCATATAACCTGCGCTCGGCCTCTTCGATCTGATCGCGCGGCGCGAAATCGACCGGCGCTTCGTACGCACCGTTGACCATCTCCTCGCCGATTTGAATGAGTTCGCGCCGGATCGCCAGGTCATAGACCGTGCGTCCATAGTCTACCGCGTTGATGATGGTCGTCGCCTCTGCTGCGAGGCGGGCGAGATACTGGGCGAGCGTCAATCCGGCAATGTCGAGGTCTGCCGGCAGAAATGTCTTGAGCGTCACCGGGGAAGCAAGCTTGCCGGTGCGGATCAGGCTCCGCGCGGTGTCGTAGATCTGCTGGTGGATCGGTTCGAAGAAATGCTGTGGCTCGAGAAAATCGCTGACCCGGTAGAGCGCCTCATTGTTGACCAGGACGGCGCCCAGTAACGCCTGCTCCGCTTCGATGTTATGCGGTGCGGCGCGGTAGGCTGGCGCCGGGATCTCGGTAATTTTGCGCGCGGCCGACTCGATTGCCATGATGCTCCAGTCTTCTGATTCTCGCGATTCTAGCACGACGTCGAAGCACGGCACTCACCAGATCAATCGCAAGGCGGATCAGGTTCGTGGCATGCGCTCATCATGCATGGGCGCAATGCCGCATTGCGGGCGGCGGTTACCGCGCAAGCCGCCCGGCCTGATCAGACTTACGAACTACGGGGTTGCAACTGCAAGGAAGGATGCGCTTAGCACGCGGTGAGGGAGGTGGGGAAATTCTCGCCTGCTAATCCCCGTAATCACCGATGGCTTTGTTGAGCTGCAACAGAATTCTTGACGGCCGCAAAGAAATCGCGACCAACAGAATCACTCACCCGCGAGTCGCCAAGGCGCGCGGCTCTGGACCTCAAGCGCGCGCAGGCGTCCTTCTTCTTGCGCTATGTAATCGCGCGTCATTGGCACAATTCCCTGGCGCTTGGTGAGCTGCGCCTGGAAAACCATCATATCCTGCTCGCGGAATGCCATTTCCGCAGATGCAAGATAGAACTCCCACATCCGCTCAAAGCGCTGATCATAGAGCCGTTCCACCTGATCGCGATGCGCAAGAAAGCGCTCCCGCCAGGCCCTCAGGGTCTCGGCGTAATGCAGGCGCAGGATTTCAATGTCCGTGACCAGGAGGCCGGCGCGCTCCACGGCCGGGAGCACCTCCGAGAGTGCCGGAATATAGCCTCCAGGAAAGATATATTTTGCAATCCAGGGATTCGTGACATTTGGTCCTTCCGATCGTCCGATGGAATGCAGGACCATCACGCCGCGATCATCCAGAAGTTCGTAGCATTTGCGGAAAAAAGCCCCATAAAACCCGACCCCCACGTGTTCGAACATCCCCACCGAGACGATGCGGTCAAACAGGGCCGCCTGATTGCGATAGTCCTGGAGCCGGAACTCCACCTTTCTGGATAACCCTTTCTCGCCCGCCCGCGCTTGTGCAATTGCGTGCTGCTGCTCGGAAAGCGTGATACCGGTGACCCGCGCGCCGCAAATCTCTCCGAGATAGAGCGCCAGTCCTCCCCATCCGCAGCCGATATCCAGCACGCGCTGGTCAGGAGAAAGGAGAAGCTTGGCAGCGAGATGCCGCTTCTTCGCGAGCTGAGCATCATCAAGGGATTGATCCTGATGCTCGAAATAAGCGCAGCTGTATTGCCGATCGCTGTCGAGAAAGTGCGAGTAAAGCTGCGCATCGAGATCATAGTGATGCGCCACGTTGCGCCGCGCTCGCGTCGGGCGATTGAATTGACTCAATCGGCGGTAGCAAAACCGTGCCAGCGAGCGCAGGCGTGCCCACCACAGGGATCGGCCTTCACGCGGCTGACCAAGCACGACCGCAAGCAGGTCGGCGATGCTGCCCTGTTCGACCACGAGGCCGCCGTCCATGTAAGCCTCGCCAAATCGAAGTTCGGGATTAAGAAGAACGCCGCGCTCGGCTGCCCGTGTTTTAAAGCGAATTGCGACGGGCTTGCCGGTCCCGTCTCCAAAGGTAAAGGTCGAACCCGCCGCGGTCGTGACCCGGACATTCCCGACGCGGATCACTTTTTCCCATACCCACCGAAGCAACCGGTCCATCGGCAGCCTCACGCCGCATACACACGCCATGCCCTCGACACAATTGCCGTTCACCGGCCTCCGGCAGATCCCTCGCTCGATGCCATTGGCCTGGGCAAGCTGGCGAATTAAAACAAAGACTTGCGGCTAGGGCAATGCTGAGGACGGTGAGAGTTGCAAGCAAAATGATCGTTGACTCGGCCAAGCTACTTTCTGACCTGGGGACTCGCCAGCCGACCGGCGGACGGCGAATGTTGCCTCTTGGCAAGGCAATGGGGCAGGTCGGCCCGGCCCCGACTTTATTCCGGATTGCAATACTCTGCGCGGTTGCGCTCGCGCTATCGATGGCGTCTCAGTTGGCGCAAGCGCAATCGAATCTCGACGCCGGCAAATCACCCGCGCAAATTTTCGCCGATACATGCAGCGCGTGCCATAAAAGCCCGCGCGAAATAAAGCGCACGAGTGCGGCATTCATGCGCGAGCACTACACGACGGGCATGAGGGAAGCCACGGCTATGGCCGCGTATCTTGCAAGTGTCGGCAGCGATGCGCGCGCGGTTTCGCAGCGCAAGCCGCCGGTCC
>CATPCO010000448.1 GCA_955652925.1 uncultured Xanthobacteraceae bacterium
AGCATGGAGCCGATGAGATTGGCGGCTTGCGCGGCAGCTTCATGGGCGCCCATGCCGCCCGCGCGAATGTTCGAGATGCAATTGCGCTCGCTGTCGAGCCGTCCCACCCGCGGATCATAAGTGAGGTACATGCCTAGCGAATCGGCCGCGCTCAGGCCGGGGCGCTCGCCGATCATCATGACCGAAAGCTTTGCCGCCAGAAGCTCGCCGATCTCGTCGGCGAGAGCCACGCGGGCCTGCTCGGCGACAATAATCGGGGCCAGTTGTAATGCCGCTGCCCGAAGCCGCGGCCGCAGATATTCCAGCACCGGGACCGCATTGCACTCGACCGCCACGCTGCTCAAACCGTCGCCGACCACGATCACCACGTCGGGCGCGACCATGGGCTCTGACAAAGCCGCCCTGCTCTCGGCCGACATCGCGCGCCCCAGATCCGGCCGGCGCAAAAATTCCTCCTGGCTGCGCGCTGCGCTGCGCACGTCCAGCGCGGCCCAACCGCGAGCGGCAATCTTTTCCAACATCACACTGATATCGAGCTTTGCATGCACGGCGTCGCGCGCGCGCGCATGGGCCGCCTGAAATTCAAGGTAGGCGCTGGTGGGAAGGCCGCCTCCCGCTCTCCCGATGGCAATGCGCGCAGGCGTCAAGGCACGCAGATGAGCCCAGCTTTGCCGGATGACCGCAGGCGGGGCGCGCTCGTTCACGACCCGGATGCGCTCAGGAAAGGCAAGGCGCGCACGAGCTGTTCCGGCGCCTCTTCATGCAGGCGGCCTGTTTGGTCGGTGATACCGATGCCGGCGAGCCAGGCTTCGAATTCCGGCGCGGGACGCAGACCCAGCAACCGGCGCACATAAAGCGCATCGTGAAATGACGTGCTCTGATAATTGAGCATGATGTCGTCCGCGCCCGGCACCCCCATGATGAACGTGCAGCCGGCGGTCGCAAGCAACGTGAGCAGCGCGTCCATGTCGTCCTGATCGGCCTCGGCGTGATTGGTGTAGCAGATGTCGCATCCCATCGGCAGGCCGAGGAGCTTGCCGCAAAAATGATCCTCGAGGCCCGCGCGCGTGATCTCCTTGCCGTTGAAAAGATATTCGGGGCCGATGAACCCCACGACGGAATTGACGAGAAGCGGCGTGAAGTGCCGGGCGAGGCCATAGCAGCGCGCTTCGAGCGTCTGCTGATCGACGCCTTCGTGGCTGCGGGAAGAAAGCTCGCTGCCCTGTCCGGTCTCGAAATACATGACGTTGCCGCCCACCGTTCCGCGCTGGAGCGCCTGCGCCGCGTCGTACGCCTCGGCCAGCACATTGAGCGAGATGCCGAACGCCCGGTTCCCCGCCTCGCTGCCCGCAATGGACTGGAACACCAGATCGACCGGCGCTCCCTTTTCGATTGCCGCCAGCGTGGTGGTCACATGCGAAAGCACGCACGCCTGTATCGGCGCATCGAGGCGAACGCGCATTTCGTCCAGCATGGTGAGCAGGTTTGCCGCGGTCTCGACGCTGTCGGTGACCGGATTGATGCCGATGACCGCGTCACCCGCCCCATACATGAGACCATCCACAATGCTTGCAGCGATGCCGGGGGGGTGATCGGTCGGATGATTGGGCTGCAGCCGCGTGGATAGCCGGCCGGCAAGACCAATGGTGTTGCGGAATGCGGTGACAGTCCGGCATTTCGATGCGACCGCGATCAGATCCTGAAGCCGCATGATCTTGCTCACGGCGGCAGCCATTTCCGGCGTGATGCCGGGCGCGAGAGCGTGCAGCGCCGTCTCGTGCGCCGCATCGCCCAGCAGCCACTCGCGAAACTCTCCGACGGTCATGCTCGCAACAGGCGCGAAAGCGGCTGCGTCGTGGGTGTCGACAACAAGGCGGGTCACCTCGTCCTGCTCGTAGGGGATCAGCGCCTCGGTGAGGAACTGGCGTAGCGGCAGATCCGCAAGCGCCATTTGCGCGGCAACCCGCTCGGCGCCGCTCCCGGCCGCAATGCCCGCAAGCTCATCCCCGGAACGTCGCGGCGAGGCCTTCGCAAGCAGCTCTTTCAGATCGGCGAACCGGTAGCTGGTTCCATCAAGCGTGTGCGCGAAACCCATTTACGGGATGATGCCCTTCGGCAGCGAGAAGCAATACTGGGCGATGTCGCCTGCGCGCGTGTACCAGACCCGATCCTTGTGCCTGTGCTCGACGCAATGCTTAATGGCCTGGCGCAGCGGGCGGAGCCGGAACGGCTGCCCGACGATGAAGCCGTGCAATGCAAGCGCAAACACCAGCGGCGCCCGCTCCGATTGCTCCAGCAATTCCTCGAATTGATCGACGATCATTTCGCCGAACTCGCGTCCGGTATGATCGCGGTGCGCCTGCGAGCCCGCGTCGTTGAGCTCCATGGGATACGGGATGGAAAGGAGCGGGCCCGAACGCGTCTGCATCCAGGCCGGCTGGTCATCGAGCGGCCAATCCAGAAGATGGGTGTAGCCGCTTTCCTTCAGGAGATCCGGAGTGACACTCGATTCCATTGCGCCGGGGCCCATCCAGCCGGTCGGCCGAGTGCCGGCATGCTTTTCAATCACGCTCGTGCATTCCTCGATCGCGCGGCGCTCGTCCTCCTCCCACATGCCGCGCAGCTGCTCGGCGTTGGTGCGGCCGTGGCCGAGCACGTCGTCGCCGCGCGCTTTGATCTTCTCAATGATCTCGGGATACTGATAGCAGACCATGCTGTTGAGCAGGATGGTGGCGGGCAGCTTGAGCTCGTCCAGGACTTCGAACAGGCGCCAATTGCCGATGCGATTGCCGTAATCGCGCCAGGCGAAGTTTCGCGTGTTCTGCTGCCCGCTGCGATTGGCCGGATCCATCCCCAGTCCGGCGCCGAACGCGAAATGCTCGATATTGAGCGCAATGTAGAAGGCGAGACGCTTGCCGCCCGGCCAGGTGTAATCGGGGCGCTTGACGATGGGTGAATAGCCGTAGCGGGTATGCCCCGGAAGTTTCAGCATCTGCCTCCTCCTCTGTGACTGGCCATGGAATATACCCCACTTCCGTCATTGCCGGGTGACGGTCTGCTCGCAGTAACCCTTCAAAGCCATTGCGCTTGCGCACGCGGGTGCATCATTATGCGGCGAGACGCGATTGTTGAGTGAGTGCTGGCATGAAGGCCATTATTATCGGGGGCGGCATTGGGGGCCTCACCACCGCCCTGATGCTGCATGCGCGGCATATTGAGTGCGAGCTTTACGAGCAGACCGACACCATCCGTGAGCTCGGGGTGGGCATCAACACGCTCCCCCACGCGATCAAGGAGCTGGCCGATCTGGGCTTGCTCGAGCGGCTCGATGCCGTCGGGATCCGGACCTACGAGCTCATCTATACCAATCGCTTCGGCCAGGAGGTCTGGCGCGAGCCGCGCGGCACCGATGCCGGATATGAATACCCGCAGTTCTCAATCCATCGCGGGCGTCTTCAGGGCGCCATCTACAACGCCGTGCGCTCGCGGCTCGGCGAATCGCGCATTCACACCGGCCATCGGCTGGGCGCGTTCGCCCAGGATGATGGCGGCGTCACCGCCTATTTCTTTGATCGCAACGCCTCGCACCGTGCGACGGCGCGCGGCGACATTCTCATCGGCGCGGACGGCATTCATTCCGCCGTGCGGGAGGCGCTTTACCCGAATGAAGGTCCCGCGCGCTGGAACGGGTCCATGCTCTGGCGCGGCGCGATCGAGTGGCCGAAATTCCTGACCGGCCGTTCCATGGTCATTGCGGGCGGCATGGCCGCGAAGCTCGTGATCTATCCCATCGGCGACGGCACACGCCCAACCCACCCGCTCACCAATTGGGCGGTGCTGGTGAAGATTGCCGAAGCCGGCGTGCCGCCGCGCAAGGAAGACTGGTCACGTCCTGGACGGTTCGAGGAATTGATGCCGCACGTTGGGCGCTTTCGCATTCCCTATGTGGACGCCAAGGCCTTGATCGAGGCGACGCCGGAATTCTGGGAATATCCCATGTGCGACCGCGACCCCTTGCCGCGCTGGTCGCACGGCCGCGTGAGCCTCCTGGGTGATGCGGCCCACCCGATGTATCCGGTCGGATCGAACGGCGCGTCGCAGGCCATCCTCGATGCGCGTTCGCTCGCCGACTGGCTGCGCAGTGCCGAGCATCCCGCGCATGCGCTCTGGATGTACGAGCAGGAGCGCCTGCCCTTGACCGCGCAGGTGGTGCAGATGAACCGCAAGGGTGGACCGGAAGGCGTCATCGACGCAGTCGAAGCGCGCGCCCCCGACGGATTCAGCAATGTCGAGGACGTGCTCTCATTCGAGCAGCGCAAGGCGATCGTGCGCGGATATGCGTCGACCGCCGGCTTTGCGCGCGAGCAGGTCAACAGAGCAGCGTAATCCCTTCGACAGCCACGGCCGCATTTCTTCAACTCTGGTATTAGTCGATAACGATCGTGGCCGTCATTCCAGCCCAATCGTGATCGGCGCACCGCAGAGCGAACAATCCAGCGTCCTGCGCAATAAAATAGATGTCGGTTGTCTGTTCTGGTTGCAGGAAGACAGAAGTCTTACTCCCATTGAGCGCGTCGGCATTTTTAACCTGCACCGAGGTGAAAAAATCGGGAGCGGTAAAGTCATGCCCCTCTTTCCCCGCATTGACCAAGTGCAGTTGGTACGGTAGCCCGCGGCGAAACCGCAGCTGGTTCGGGACGAACTCATACTCGATCATCCTGATCTCGACGTGTTGAGCACTCGACCAGTCAACGGGCGCGGCCGTGTTGCCATAACGGGCAACGACAAAAGCCCCCGTCGCGATTAACGCGCCCGTCAAAATCGCGATGGGCGATGCTTTCATTCCACGGAATCCCACTCCTCGCACAACTTCAAGCGAATGTGCGTTCCTCATCCGCCCCCGACAACCCGAACGCGTCATAACCCTTTCGCACATTCGTGGACGTTCGCCGCAAGCGACAAACCCGCCGCATTGATAGCGGCGGGTTCGGGGCCACCGTTGGCGGTCTTGTCACTTATTTCGTCACTTGGCCGCGGATTTCGCCGCCCTTGTTCGCGTCAGTGTGCACATTGACGTACCATTTTCCGGCCATCAACTCAGCCGCTTGAGCGTCGGTGAGCGTTGCCGAGCCCTCGAAAGGGCTTGTGCTTGGGGTGATTGGAACGGCAACGCCGCCGTTCTTTCCCGGCTCACCAGAGTGAAAATGCGCGGCGGTGGCGGGCCCCGTCAGGCCGGAATAACTGCCCTTCCAGGAGAGCTTCTTACCGCTCGTGTCGTAAGTCGCCGTGAGCGTGCCAGTGCCGTTGCTGGAATTCGGCGGCACTTCGCTGCTGGCGTTCATGGAGGCCTTGAGATTCACCACTTCTGCCTTCGCCGGCCATGCGAGCGCGACAGCCACAGTGCAGGCCAATCCAGTCAAAGCAGATCGTAAGATCGTTGGATGCATAGCTTTCTCCTCCCTGATACAGATGGTCACTGCTTCTCGAACACCACCATCTTACATCTATTCCGTTGTTTAGGTTGAGTGCCAGGCGGCAAAGCCGATGCCACTGCTAACGCAGCGCCTCGACCGACAACGGGGATGGTCATAAGCGCTGCGGGGATCGGAGGTTTTCTCAGGTTTAGGGGCCTCCCCGGGGTGGCGTTCTAGCCTCGCAACCGCTGCACGCGCAGCAGCCGCAGAGACGCGGAAGGCGTCGACGCTGATCACGGCGATATGTTTAGCTACAAAGATGCTATTGAATGACTCCCATTTGCACAGGCGCCGAGGAGAGGCGCCTCGGAACCGCTACTGTTTCCCTGATCGCGGCAACAGCCAAGCCATGACCCTTTGGTACCGGTCGCCGCTGCATCGGAACTGATGCTTTTCTAACGCTTTCTTTGCAAACGCCGCGGTCTGTTCCTCAGTTTGTCGTTTGTCCCGCGGGAGGGACATCCATTCACGGATGATAGCTCGCCGCACGGCATGCTCCGGTTTCATGTCAAGGTCCTTCGATGCTCAACGAGATGTTGTGTATCGGGCATGGGAATTCCAGATGGCCTCGGTGGTTGATCGTGGCAGCGATGCAGCACAAAGCATATGCACATTGTAACCCTGCAAAGGCAATTGTGGGTGTCACGAATCGCACCGAAGCTGCGGGAGGTTTGGCGCCGATTCTTGCAGGTGACTGATGATTTTGCTGAAGCCAGAGCGCGCAAGGCTGTGCGTCAATCGGAATTGCTCAGGGTTCAGCGTGAAATAGACAGTTATCACGAGCTTATAGTCGACCGATCCCTGCTGCGGCTCGGCGAACACCACATGAAGCCGTCTGAGGTGCAACGACAGTCAATGAGCCTCCATACCTTGTCGCTCAGTGGTTAACCGGCGCCCTTCTGCTTATGCCATCATTATGGAAAGGGGCTAGTTTTCATCTCGAATTCATATGCCTTCAAAGGCACATTGCAGGCATGGTGGCCCCACTGAAGACGATGGCGGATTGGAGAAGCGGTTACAGCGCTTATGAGGAGGCTTGCTCGATGGCCAGCACTATCATTTTCCTGCTAGCGACAGCGATCTTGCTTTCGCTGGCCACCTATTGCCTATTCAATCCACCCCGCAATCGAATTAGGCGCCGGTTCGACCAGCGAGCATCGAAAGTCCGCAGTACCTCCGATGTTGAGCGCCAAGACCGGATCTAAGCCACCTGTCGCTTGCGCGATTCCAGCGCACAACTTGTAGTCGCTGGCGTCCTTGCGCAACGGGAATGCCTTTGAGGCGCATGGGACTTATCGACCACCTTCATGCTGGCATCCCACATTTGACGGCCGACCCAGGTCTTCACCGCTTGCCGGTCCGGGGCCTAGCAATCTGATATTTTCTTCCATTGCTCAAAAGCTTATCTGTAGTCGAAGCATCCGTGCATGGACGAGGGAGTGCAGTTACCTTTGGACCGCTTAGTTTTATATCGAGTTCAACTGCTTTGACCATGAAGGCATTGCCGAGCGCCTCAAGTTCGAATCTTGCATTCAAATTGGTCCGAGCGCGACGAAAATATCGCTCTGCCTTTTTGAATAAATAGTCTGGCGTCGACGTATTCGGCTTGGACAGCATGAGCTTCACTTAGCTTGCAAACCTTCCCCGACATTCTCCTCCGAGATGGGCAGCGTACGTGCTCCGTCTCTTTTCCGTAGTCTTCCGCCACTCGCAGGGTCGGCTATTTGCTCTCGGGCCGTTCCCTATGGTGATGAATAGCGACTGGTTCGAATGCTGCTGCGTCCCTGCGGAATACTTCCCGTGCCGTCAAGGTGAGCATCAGCGTATATAAATTCGAGATGCAAGCTCGGGTATCCTCATAAGTGCAGTATAAGTGGCAGCATACGACGAGGACGTCAGCCGACGTCGAACCCTCGTAAGCTATGGTACTCCTGATTGCTGTGAGCCGTGTCTTGTGTCGAGGCTCGCAATGCCCCGCAGCAGACGACCAAGCAGGTCGGATCCCGTGATGATGCGCTTTTGCGAGCCCCAGACGAGGATCAGATCGTTGTCGATAACATCGTCGTCAGGGTGCTCCTGCACAACCCTCAGGCAGCCAATGACGTCGCCGAGCCGCGTCTGCATATCCCGTACAATGATCGGCCGGTGCCAGCACGCACCCTGAATAGTTTCGGGCTGATCGAACAACGCGTCACGCAGGAAGTGATGGGAATCCAGCACAAACGCCGGCTCACCAGCGAGATCGGTCACGATCACCCACTTCTTGCCGGAGACGTTGACCCGCTGAAGGAAAGGATCGTCTGCTGAAGGATTGAATGGTGGCAGGACGCATCTGCCGCCTGCAAGCGGCAAGCTGATAATGCTTTGCGCGTGTACGGGCTCGCCCTCTTCGGTAACCGGCAAGTCGTCGAGGTCGAGGAAATTCTGCACTCCGGTCGCTTCCAGCTTGCCGATGTCGCCACCATTGGCAGCGGCGCGCGCAACCAAGGAGTGGACGTCACGCTCGCGAAGATAGGCGATACCTTCAACTCCGAGCCACCAATCGAGCAGTATCGCTGTCGGCTTGGCCACGAAGAACAAGGCGGCGTGCCAGAAAATCAGGAACGGCAAAAATCGCGCCGTCATCCGCAGAGCGTTCCGTGAGAAATACGCCTGCGGCGCGATCTCGCCGAGCAGCGTGATCGCGATTGCCGAGAAGAGGAATGCGCCAAGTCCTGCGAGAACCGAGTCGGATAGCAGCGTCAGAAATACGTTGGCGCCCACGTTGCCCCAGATAACGGTGGCGAGCACTTGATTGGAATTTCTCCGCAGCTCAAGGACGCGGGCGGCATCCTTATTCCCGCCATCTGCCTCGACTTGCAGACGCAATTGGCTGAGGCTGAAGATCGCGAGGTTCAGGCCGGAAAACAGCGCGGACAGCGTGATGCAGGCGATAATGCCGAGCCAAATCCAGACACTGGGGATGTAAGACACGGAGCTTTCCCGCCTGAGATCTCAGGCGTCCATGGCGCGCAAAATCAGACGACTGCGCAATTGTCCACAATCAGAGCATATGCACCTAAATGGTAGCATATACGTATTTGTCAAGCGGACTTAGCGCCCAATGCGGCTAAACCTTGATGAGAGTGTCTATGCGCCTATATGAGCGCAGGTCCTCTAGTTCTGGCGCTCATGACCGGCGCCTTTACCGGAATGCTCGAAGAGCGCGATTTCGCAAAAAACGCTCGTGCGCGTCGCGCGGTCGACGCAAATGGGAATTTGAGGAGCAAGGCCTGATGCTGCCGCGTCTCACAAGCAGGCTCTGGAAGCGAATGTGAATAACCATGTCTCTCCCGGCGCCATCCATCATCGATACGCGACGCAATCAGATGTTCCCTGTGCTCGAGCCAGTGGAAATCGAGCGGGTGCGGCGGTTTGGCGAGGTTCGCTCCTATGGAGCGGGCGAGGCGCTCGCCAAGGTCGGTGAGAAGGGCCATGGCCTGGCAGTCATCTTGGCCGGAACGGTGGAGATCACGCAGCACGACGAGTCGGGCCGGCGCGAGCTGATCGTCACTCACCGCGCGGGCGCATTCATGGGAGAACTGGCGCAATTGGCGGGGCGACCAGCCTTGGTCGACGCTTACGCGCAGACCGCGGTCGATGCCCTTATTATTCCCCCGGAGCAGTTGCGGGCCCTCTTGATTGCGGAAGCGGAGCTCGGAGAGCGGGTCATGCGCGCCCTCATCCTGCGCCGTGTCGGCCTGATCGAGCGAGGAGCCGGCGGACCGGTGATCGTCGGCCGTGCCGAGAACGGCGACGTGCTGCGGCTGCAGAGCTTTCTCCAGCGCAACGGTCATCCGCATCAAAGGCTCAATCCGGAGACCGATCCGGAGGCGAAGGCACTGATCGAACGTTTTCACGTCGATCCCGGTCAATTGCCCATCGTCCTGTGCCCGGGTGGAGAGTTGTTGCGCAATCCGAGTGAGAATGAGCTCGCCCGATGTATCGGGCTCGTCGGGCCGATTGATCCGAAGCGCGTTTATGACGTGGCCATTGTCGGTGCGGGGCCGGCAGGCCTTGCCGCGGCGGTCTATGCAGGGTCGGAAGGGCTCTCCGTCCTGGTGCTCGATCGCCGTGCATTCGGCGGCCAGGCCGGCGCCTCGGCCCGCATCGAAAACTACCTCGGCTTCCCAACCGGAATCACCGGCATGGCACTCATGGCTCGTGCCCACAACCAGGCGCGGAAATTCGGGGTCGAGATGGCAATCCCCGATGAGGTGATCGGCCTCGATGCGACAAGCGATCCGAACAAGCGCAGCTTTGTCCTGAAGCTTTCCAATAACGAACGTGTGAGTGCCCGCTCGGTGGTGATCGCAAGCGGTGCGCGCTATCGGCAGCTTGCAGTGGATGGTCTGGCACCTTTCGAGGCAGCAAGCGTGCACTATTGGGCCTCCCCGCTCGAAGGCAAGCTGTGCGCCGGCCAGGAGGTGGCGTTAGTCGGTGCCGGGAACTCGGCCGGGCAGGCAGCGGTCTATCTGGCAAGCCAAGTCTCCAAGGTATGGCTCCTGGTGCGGGGGCGAGACCTGGCATCCAGCATGTCACGCTACCTCGTTGATCGCATCGCGGGCCTCCCTAATGTGGAAGTGTCGACACAGACCACAGTCATCGGCGTCGAAGGCCGCGACGCGATGCTCGAAGCAATCCGCTTGCGTCGAGGCAGCTCAGGAGATGACGTGCGGCTGCCGATTCAACATCTGTTTCTCTTCATTGGAGCGGAGCCGAACACCGATTGGCTGTCCGGATCGGGAGTAGCGTTGGACCGCAAGGGATTTGTATTGACTGGGGCCGATGCCGCCGAGATCCGGTCCCCCCTGGAGACAAGCCGCCGGGGCATATTTGCGATCGGCGACGTGCGCTCGGGCTCGGTGAAGCGTGTCGCCGCAGCAGTCGGCGAGGGAGCACAGGTCGTGGCGACGCTGCATGCCGCCTTATCCCAATCGCCCGCAATCACAGTGTCATCGTAGGACGGTAGGATCTCTGCACCGACCATGATCGATTGAGTCGGAGTCCCATGGCTTACGCGCGGTCTTGTTACGCGGCTGTCTCACGCGAGGTCGGACTCACTTCACCAATTGATGCAGTTCGCGATTGTGTCGTGCCAGCGTATGGCGGCAACGAAAGCACCAGGCGTTCGATCAGCCATCGGCCTGCAAGCCCCGGCGGCGTTTCGATCTTGTGTACCACCTGCATTGGGTAGTCTCCGCCGCCCCAGTCGCGAAGGTGTAGTCGCACTAGCCTCCCGGCCTCGATATCGGCTCGAACCATGGGTTCGGGCATTCCCCCCCAACCCATCCCACGCAGAAGAAGCCTGTGCTTCAGTGTCAGATCGCCAACCCGCCACGTCGCCAGGCTGACGACGCCGTAGTCCCGTCCTTCGGGTTCGGGCTGATCCGATAGAACAAGCTGGAGGTGTTCGCCGGCGCGCGAGGCCGAAGTGTCGCCTGACAATGCAAGCGGATGATGCGGAGCGGCTACCGGAATGAGCTCGACGGCCCCGATCTGGCTCATTAGCTCCAAGCCGGTTGTATTCATGTGGATCGCGCCTCCGACGCCAATCCAAGCATCGCCATTGCGGACTACCCGCTCGACGCCTTCGAGCGGTTGCACCGAGAGCCGCAGGGGCACGGTGGGGAATTTCTTGTGAAAATCATCGAGCGCCGTCACCAACCGGTCGCTTGGGTATATGCTATCGACGACCAGCGACACCTCTGGTTCAAGCCCGTCGAGAAGTCCCCTCACGCGCGCGCGCAACGTTTCGACGCTGTACGCGACCGCCTTGGCTTCGGAAACGATCGCCTCTCCCACAGGTGTGAGTCTCGGCTTTCGCGTCGTCCCGCGATCAAAGAGAGGAAGGCCGAGCTGCGCCTCGAGCGTGTCGATCGCGTAGCTGATGGCGGACGTCGCGCGCCGAAGACGTTTGGCGGCAGCGCTGAAGCTCCCCTCCTCGACCACGGTCAGCAGCACCAAGAGCTGGTCCACACTAGGGGTTCCGGGGGCCTGCATTTCGAATCTCCTGAAAAGAATTTTCAGATTTATTCGGGTTTTCCAACGCCAGAGGCGCATCTATGTACGGTGCTCGTTCGCAACCAGTGCTCTCCAAGGAGGAATGATGCTGACAGTGGGATTGATCGTCGGGAGCACCCGGCCTAACCGGTTCGCCGACACACCAGTGCGATGGCTGGTCGAGGGCGCATCAGCACGGTCGGACCTGCGGCTGTCGGTTCTCGACCTGCGCGACTTTGCACTGCCGTTCTTCAATGAGCCGGCGCCGCCGGGCTACACGAACGGAGTCTACACTGATCCGAAAGCGGAAGCCTGGCGCAAACGCATTGGCGAGCTCGACGCCTTTATCGCCACAGTCGCCGAGTACAATCACGGTCCCACCGCGGTTCTCAAGAACGCTTTCGACAGCGCGTTCCTCGAATGGCAACGCAAGCCGATCGCCTTTGTCGGCTATGGCGGCGTCGGCGCGGCGCGCGCGATCGAGGCTCTACGCGGTACGGCCATTGAACTTCAGATGGCGCCGATCAGACACGAAGTAAATATCGCGATGGAGCCGTATCTTGGAATTGTCCAGGCCGGTCGCTCGCTGAACGATTACGATTACCTGGTTCGCGGCAGGGCGCTGATGTTCGACCAACTGGTGTGGTGGGGCGAGGCATTGAAGGCGGCACGTCAAAGAACGGCCGCTCAGAGCAGCGTGGCGGCCTGACCGCTCACGCAAGCGAGCTGCGTACTGGTCACAGGAGTTTCCGTTATGGCTAAATTTGCTGCAGTAATCGGACAACACCCACGTCAGATCGTTTATCGGACGCACGGCCACCGTCACGGGCCCGTCACCCGTCTGATGAGCCCATCTGACCTAGGTCAAAATCTCAAGCCTTTCGTCTTTCTGGATCTTTTCGATGACGAGGGAAGCTCCTTCTCGGGGTTTGGATGGCATCCGCATTCGGGCATCGCGACACTCACTTATCTTTGGGAGGGCAGCATCCGCTACGAAGACACGACCGGCGCCGCCGGGTTCTTGCCTGCCGGCGGCGTCGAATGGTTCAAGGCCGCCGGTGGCGCATGGCATGGCGGAGGCTCCGGCAACTCCGGACGGTCCCGTGGATTCCAGCTCTGGCTCGCGTTGCCGCCCGACCAAGAGCTCGGGCCAAGCGAAAGCACCTACCAAAAGCCGCAGGACGTTCATGCGAATGGACCCGCTGCCGTACTACTGGGCACCTTGGGCGAAGTGTCGAGCCCGCTAAAAGCGCCGTCCTCGATTACCTATTTGGCCGTGCGGCTCAAGGCCGGAGAAACCTGGCGCTACGAGCCACCCGCGGATCATGCGATTTCCTGGATCGCGCTTGCCTCGGGAAGGCTCGCTGTTCCTGGACGTGTCGAGGGCGGCGAATTGGTGGCCTTCGACAAATCCAATCAGGCGATCGACTTCCAAGCGGAGACGGACACCGAGTTCGTCCTCGGCTCGTCCGCAAGTCATCCGTATGGACTCGCCCTTGGACACTACTCCGTACACACGAGTGCGGCATCGCTTCATGCCGGCGAACAGCGGATCGAGGAGATAAAGGGGCGGCTGCAAAAGAAAGGGCTCAACACGCGCCTTACGATTGCGGCGGCGGCAGGAACATGACCTCGTGCTTGGCTGACAGCGCGACCACCTCGGGCGGGGTCTGCTCTTTCATGCTGTGGATCGCCCAGAACAAGTCATAGAGCTTGCGCGTCGGCGTGACCCAGAAAAAGCATTTCACGGTCTGGTCTGACTTGTTGAAGATGCCGTGGGCGATGTTCATCGGGAGCCGGATCAGGTCTCCCGATGTCGCGATGAAATCATGCCCGTCGAGCAGGAGATCGAACCGCCCCTCGAGCATATAGATGAACTCATCCTGGGTGGGATGAATATGGGGCGGCACCGCTGTTCCGGGTGGAAACGTAGCGTGCCAGGCAAACGAATTCTCGGACACCTGTTTCGGCACATAGGTCTGGCCGAGAATGTTCCAGCTGATCCCGTCAAGACCGGTACCGGCCTTGGTGATGCCCGCGGTCAATGGCTGCATCGACGTGCCTCATGCTTCTTCCTTTGCGACCGGGCAACCATAAACAAGAAAGCCCGCGAAACAACGGGGTTGAGCCCTGTAGAGCCCTGTAGCCCGGATTGAGTGGAAGCGAAATCCGGGTTGCTGCCGACGCAAGGTCTGGTAACGTCGCTCAGAATCAAGGAAGCTTCGGGAAGCAACCCCGGTGATCCCGGATTTCGCTTCGCTCAATCCGGGCAACACCTACTCGGCCGGATGCGGAGAGATTAATGAAAAGCCGCCCCCTCGTACTTGCAGGGAATGGTGCCGCTCGATCCCCACGCCAAGGATTGCCCGATAAAGTGAGGGCATGAATACTGCTCTCTTCATCGTCCAGGTTCTCAACGGCCTCCAACTCGGAATCCTGCTGTTTCTGATTGCGGCGGGGCTCACGCTCGTTTTCGGCGTGATGAATTTCATCAATCTCGCCCACGGCGTTCAATACATGTTGGGCGCCTATTTTGCGGTCACGTTTTATGACCTGACGCAGAATTTTATCGCCGCCACCGTGCTTGCGCTGCTTGCCGCGCTCGCGTTCGGACTGCTGCTCGAGCTCGTGGTATTCCGCCGGCTCTACGACCGCGACCATCTCGACCACGTCATTGCGACCTTTGGAATCATCCTTTTTCTCAACCACGGCGTGAAGCTCGTCTGGGGGGCCGCGCCGCTAAGCTTGCCGATTCCCGAGGCGGTCTCCGGCTCGGTTCGGCTGACCGACGGTTTGCTCTATCCGCTCTGGCGCCTCTTCATTATCGCCGCGGGCCTTGCGACGGCCGGATTGCTCTATGTCCTGATCGCGCATACCCGAACCGGCATGCTGATCCGTGCCGGCGCTTCGCACGCCGCAATGGTGTCGGCGCTCGGGGTGAACATCCGGCGTCTGTTCACGATTGTCTTTGGTCTCGGCGCCATGCTGGCCGGGTTTGCCGGCATCATGATCGCTCCCATTCTCTCGGTTGAGCCCGGGATGGGTGACACCGTTCTCATTCTGGCCTTCGTGGTCATTGTGATCGGAGGGATCGGCTCCGTCCGCGGCGCGTTTCTGGGCGCGCTGGTGATCGGGCTCGTCGATACGCTGGGGCGCTCGTTCTCGGTCGATGCGCTGCGGCTCGTCATAGGGCCATCACCCGCGCGCACGATAGGGCCCGCGCTCGCCTCGATGCTCATCTACCTGCTGATGGCGCTCGTATTGTATTTCCGCCCCACCGGACTTTTCCCGGCGAAGGGGCGTTGAATGGCGACCGCAACGCTCGCGCGCGTGGAAAAGTCTGGGCGGCCGCTCGCACGCAAACCAGTGGCGCTCGGACTTTTCCTCATCTTTGCGTTGCTGCCTCTGTTCGCGGCCATCAGCGGCAAAGGCTATCTCCTGAGCCTGTTCGAACGCGTGATGATCTTTTCCATCGCCGCGCTATCGCTCGATCTGCTCGCGGGCTATGGCGGTCTGATCTCCTTCGGACATGCCGCATTCATGGGACTCGGCGCCTATGCCGTTGGAATCCTGTCGGCACACGGCGTACAGGAGACCTTGTTATCCTTGCCGGCGGCAATCCTGGCCGCCGCATTGTTTGCGCTGCTCACCGGATGCGTCTGCCTGCGCACCAAGGGCGTCTATTTCATCATGATCACCCTTGCCTTTGGGCAGATGGCGTTCTTCACCGCAAGCTCGCTTGCCCCTTATGGCGGGGATGACGGCCTCACCATCGCCGCGCGCAATACGCTTGCCGGATTTGCGCTGCTGCGAAACGAACAGCTCTTTTATTACGTGGTGCTCGGTTGCGTGCTCGGCACGTATCTCTTCTGCCGCATGCTGATCGGCTCGCGCTTCGGGCGCGTCTTCCAGGGCGCGAGGGAAAACGCCGTGCGCATGGAGACCATGGGCTTCGACGTCTATCGCTTTCAGCTGATCGCCTATGTGATCGCGGGGTCGATTGGCGGGCTGTCGGGCTTTCTGCTGGCCAATGCCACCGAATTCGTAAGCCCCGCCTATATGTCGTGGCAGCGTTCCGGCGACCTGATCATCATGGTCGTTCTCGGCGGGCTCGGCACGCTCAGCGGCGCCATCATGGGGGCGGCCGCGTATCTGTTGCTGGAGGAATGGCTCTCGGGTTTTACCGAGGACTGGAAGGTGATCTTCGGCCCATTGCTTGTGCTTGCGGTCCTTTATGCGCGCGGCGGATTGGTCCACGCTGGTGACGCACTTTTCCGGAGGCTCGCTCGTGACTGAGCCGGTGTTGCAACTGGAGAAGCTAAGCAAGCGGTTCGGAGGTCTCCTGGTCACCGATGATGTGACCCTCGATGTCATGCCGGGCGAGCTCCACGCCGTCATCGGACCAAATGGCGCCGGCAAGACCACCTTGATCAATCAGATCTCGGGGCTCATTGCACCCGACGCGGGCCGCATCTGCTTCATGGGCCGCGATGTTACCGGATTGACCGTGCATGCGCGCGCGAAGCTGGGACTGGCGCGGTCGTTCCAAGCGACCTCCGTTCTTTCGGGCTTTTCCGCCCTCGACAACGTCGCGCTCGCGGTGCAATCGCGGCATGGATCGAGCTTTCGGTTGCGCGGCTGCGCGCGTGCGGAAACCGTTCTGAACGAAATCGCGCTCGCGGTGCTGGCGGAAACCGGTCTTGCGGATGCGGCCGAAATGCTTGCGGGCGCGCTCTCGCATGGAGAGCGGCGCGCGCTCGAATTCGCGATCGCGCTTGCAATGGAGCCCAAAGTTCTCCTGCTCGATGAGCCGATGGCGGGAACCGGCCATGAGGAGGCCGCCCGGTTGCTGCAATTGCTTCAGCGGCTGAAGGGCCGGTTTCCGATCGTGCTGATAGAGCATGACATGGCGACGGTATTTGCGCTCGCGGACCGCATTTCCGTCCTGATCTACGGGCGCCTGCTGGCGAGCGGTTCGCCGCAAGACATTCGCGCAGATGCGCGAGTCGTTGCCGCTTATCTCGGCGATGAAATGGAATGAAGCCACTGCTCGAGGTCGAACGGCTCCAGGCAGGCTATGGTTTCGCCCAGGTGCTGTTCGATGTGACCCTGAGCGTGCGGGCCGGCGAAGTGGTGACGCTGCTTGGCCGCAACGGCATGGGCAAGACCACAACCATCAGCACCATCATGGGGCTTGTTCCCGCGCGCGGGGGTATGACGCGGTTTGCAGGCCGTGCGCTGCTCGGCGCTCCGCCCTACCTCATCGCACAAGCCGGGATCGGCCTCGTTCCCGAGGGGCGACAAATCTTCCCCGGCCTTACGGTGGAAGAAAATCTTGTCGCGACCGCCTCGCCCCGCTCCGGTGACCAGGAATGGACGCTCGATCGCATCTATAAGCTGTTTCCCTCATTGCATGAACGGCGCCGGAACATGGGCGACCAGCTCTCCGGCGGAGAGCAGCAGATGCTGGCGATCGGTCGCGCGCTGATGACCAATCCCAAGCTGCTCATTCTGGACGAAGCGACGGAAGGATTAGCGCCGCTCATTCGCCGGGAGATCTGGCAATGCCTCGCCCGTCTCAAGCGCGAAGGCCAGTCCATGCTCATTGTCGACAAGCATCTGCGCGCGCTGATCGGCCTCGCGGACCCCGCCACGTGATTCTGGAAAAGGGCCATGTGGTGTGGACCGGCACGTCCGCCGA
>CATPCO010000449.1 GCA_955652925.1 uncultured Xanthobacteraceae bacterium
CTATCTGGAGCTGCGGGAGGAGCTGTCGCGCCGCGACCGCAGCCTGCGCGAAAAGGTGGTTTCGCTCGAAGAGGCCGCTTCATTCGTGCGCGACGGAGATTCGGTCGGCATCGGCGGCAGCACCATGTCGCGCACCCCGATGGGAATGATCTGGGCGCTGATCCGGGCGGGCAGAAAAGGCCTCACCTGCTCGCGCTCCATCACGTCGAGCGATGGCGACCTCCTGCTCGCCTCCGGCGTCTGCGATCACATCATCACGAGCTGGTTCAGCCAGAGCATTCTGTGGGGTGTGTCGAAAGTGATGCGTCATCACGTCGAAACCGGCAAGGCGCGCTTCGACGAGTGGAGCCACATGGCTATCGGCATGCGCTTTCGCGCCGGCGCCATGGGGGTTCCGTTCATGCCGATCAGATCCATGCTGGGATCGGATGTGCTCAAGCAACGTCCGGAGGCGAAAGAGATCGAATGCCCCTTTACCGGCGAGAAGCTTTTGCTCGTCCCCGCGCTCAATCCCGACGTCGCGCTGATCCATGTGCAGCGTTGCGATGCCTATGGGAATGCGCAGATGGATGGGTTGCAATTCATGGACATCGACCTTGCCATGGCAGCCAACAAGGTGATTCTGACGACCGAGCGCATTGTCTCCAACGATCAAATCCGGCGGGCGCCCGATGCGACCAAAATCCCGTTCTTTGCAGTCGATGCCGTGGTCGAGCTGCCGTTCGGATGCGCCCCGCACGAATGCTACGGCATCTACGAGCCGATGCTGCATCACATGGAGTATTATGTCGGGCTGGTGAATAAGGAGCCCGTGCAGGGAATGGAGCAATATCTCCAAAAATTCATCTATGGTCCGAAATCGTGGAGCGATTTTCTCGCCTTGATCGGGGTAGACGAATTGCTCGAAGCGGCGCGTGCCGGACAGAGCCTCTACGATGCTTAAGGCACAGGGTCATACTGCCGCTGAGCTGCTTACCATCCTGAGCGCGCGCCAGCTGTGTGACGGCCAGGTGGTATTCGCCGGCGTCGGCATTCCGCTGCTCGCCGCGACCCTCGCACAGCGCCTGCGCTGCCCGGGCCTGACCATCCTGTTCGAAGGCGGCGTCATCGGCGCGTTCATCGAGCCGGGGAAGCTGCCGCCCTCGACCAACGATCAGCGTTGCACGATCCGCGCCAACATGGTGCTTGGCAGCGCGGAAGTGCTGCTTTTGCTCCAGCGCGGCTACGTCGATCTCGGCTTCATGGGAGGCGCGCAGATCGACCAATACGGCAATCTCAACAGCTCTTTCATCGGCGATCCACGCAGCCCCAAGACGCGCCTGCCTGGCACCGGCGGCGGCAATGACATCGCAAGTCTCGCGAACATGATCGTAGCGATGAAGCACGAGAAGCGGCGTTTCGTCGAACACGTCGATTTCATCACCAGCCCCGGTTTTCTCGAGGGCGGCCACAGCCGGCGCGCGAGCGGTCTGCTGGCCGGCGGCATGTTCCGCGTAGTCACCGATCTCGCGGTGTTCGGATTTGACGAAGCGAAAGGACGCATGCAGGTGATTTCGCTCAACCCGGGCGTTACGCGCGAGCAGCTGCAGGACAATACCGGTTTTGCGCTGGAGTTCGCCACCCATCCCGGCGTGACCGAACCGCCGGCCGACCACGAACTCAAGGTGTTGCGCGAGCTCGATCCGGAGCAGCTGTACACCGCTTAGAGCATGATCCCGAAAAGTGGGAACCGGTTTTCGGAAAAAGATCATGCTCAAACAAAGAGCTAGAGCGGGATGATGATTCGAAGAAAAATCATCCCGCTCTAGAAAAACAGGAGTTCAGAGATGGCTGGTTTGTCCGGCACATTCGGCATTGCCGTGCCGAATTTCACCGCCTACCCGCAGATGCCCGACATCAAAGCACTGGTGGACTATGGCGTGCGCATGGAGCAACTCGGCTTCGACTCGCTGTGGGTATGGGACCACATCCTCCTGGGCGTCGATCCAAACTTCCCGATCATTGAATCACTGACGCTATTGACAGCGATTGCGGCGCGCACGACCAAGATCAAGCTTGGGACCGGCATTCTCGTGCTGCCCATGCGCAATCCCGTGCTACTCGCCAAGCAGCTCGCGTGCATGGATCTGTTGTCGGACGGCCGGTTGCTGATGGGAATAGCATCAGGATGGTATCGGCGCGAGTTCAACGCCATCGGCGTGCCGTTCGAGCAGCGCGGCAAGATCATGGACGAGAACCTCGACATTATTAAACGGTTCTGGACCGAGCACATGGTCAGCGCCAAGTTCCGCAACTACGACATCCCCGCCGGCGTCATGTATCCCAAGCCGGTGCAGAAGCCGCATCCGCCCATTCTGATCGGCGGTTACGTGGACCGCGTCCTCAAGCGCGCCGCGACCGCCGGCGACGGATGGCTCACCTATTTCTACCTGCCCGAAAGCTTTGCCAAGGCGTGGGGCAAGATTCGCGCTTTTGCCAAAGCGGCGGGAAAAGACCCGGACAAGCTGCTCAACGCGGCACAGCTGCCGATCTATGTCGGCAAATCACGCCAGGCCGCGGAAAGTGGCATGATGGAATGGCTGACCAAGGAATGGGATTTTGCATCCTGGAGCGAATCCACCAAGGAGAGCGCGATCATGGGCACGGTGGACGAGTGCGTCGCACAGCTCAAGGCGCATCTTGCCGCTGGAGTGCAGAAGATCATTTTTGTTCCATACAAGTATGAACCGGATCAGATTGCGACGATCGCACGCGAGGTGATCCCGCAGCTCAAATCGAAGTAAGCTGCAGAAAGTGATACGATCCACCTATGCCGCCTGAACCAACATACCTGCAGCCCACCCACTTCATCGACAGCGACGCTCCGGCCATTCGCGAGTTCGCGCGTGACGTTAGCAAGGGAGCGCAGGACGAGCTCGAACGGGTGGTCGCGCTCTATCGCGCGGTGCGCGACCGTGTGCTGTACGATCCCTATGTCGACATTACCAATCCGCGCTGCTATCGCGCGAGCGACGTGCTTGCGCTCGGTCGCGCCTATTGCGTCGGCAAGGCCTGCCTGCTTGCGGCCGCGGCGCGGGCGGCGGGGATACCGGCGCGCGTCGGCTACGCCGATGTGCGAAACCACATGACATCGCCCCGGCTCTACGCGTTGTTGGGAACTGATGTTTTCCTCTGGCATTCCTACGCCGATCTTTATGTCGACGGCCGCTGGGTGAAGGCCACTCCCGCCTTCAACTCATCACTCTGCGATCGGCTCGGTCTCCACGTGCTTGAATTCGACGGATGCAGTGATTCGCTCTTTCAGCAGTTCGATCGCGCAGGCAATCGCCACATGGAATATGTCTCTCACCGCGGGACCTTTGCCGATGTGCCATTCGAGGAGATTGTGGCCGACTTCCGCACGCATTACCCCGCGCTCGTTGCGAAAGCCGGACTGTCCGGGGACTTTCAGGCGGAAGCCGTTGAGGCTTGAAAATACCGCATGTGTATTTTGGTGCCGAGCCCCGTGGAAATTGAGGCGTGAACCTCACCGGCACGTCCCCTTTGCAGTTGCAGGCCGCGCTCGAGCGACTGCGCGCATTATCCATTCCCCAGCTTGTGTCGCAACGGACTGCCGACGAAGGGGACGCGACTGCGGTTCGTTACAAGAAAAACGGTGTTTTCCAGGCGCTGACCTGGAGCAAATACCAGAACGAGATCAGGCGAACTGCGGCGGGGCTGTATCACTGCGGCCTGCGGCCGGAGGCTCGCATCGCCATCATGGGGGACGTGTGCATCGAGTATCTGCTGGCCGACCTCGCGGCCATGTTCATCGGTGCAATTCCTTGCGGCATTTACCCCACCAGCGCGCCGGAGGAAGTCGCCTATGTCGTGCGGCTCGCCGGCGCGCGGCTTTTCGTCGCAGAAGATCAGGAG
>CATPCO010000450.1 GCA_955652925.1 uncultured Xanthobacteraceae bacterium
AATCCGTTGGGCGTCAAGGGTGTCGGCGAAGGTGGCGCGATTGCACCCCCGGTCGCTCTCGCAAACGCCATCTGCGATGCGCTTGCCCCATTCAAGATCGAGCTCAACCGGCTGCCGCTCAAGCCCGAGCAAATCCGAGCCGCACTTATAGGGCGGATTAGCGAAGCGTAATCCGCCTTCTCAGATGGCGGGTTATGGCTGCGCCTGACCCGCCCTACAAGGGTCGTCAATGTCGCGCGTATTTCTCAGCCATTCGAGCGCGAACAACGCGGAGGCGGTTGCGATCCGCGACTGGCTTGCGGCGGAAGGCTGGAACGATGTTTTTCTCGACCTCGATCCCGAGCGCGGCATCCGAGCGGGTGAACGCTGGGAACGCACGCTCAACGAGGCCGCCTCGCGCTGCGAAGCGGTGCTGTTCCTGGTTTCGCGCGCGTGGCTTGCCTCGCGCTGGTGCCTGAAAGAATTCAATCTCGCGCACAAACTCAACAAGCGCCTGTTCGGAGTTCAGATCGAGACGATCCCCGTTGCCGAATTGCCGCAGGATCTCACTGGAACCTGGCAACTCGTCGATCTCGCCGCCGGCCAGGATCACCTGATGATGCGCGTGATCCTCCCGCGCACCCACGAGGAAGCGCACGTCACCTTTTCGAATGAGGGCCTCGCACGGCTGCGCAACGGCCTCTCGCTCGCCGGGCTCGATGCGCGCTTTTTCGCCTGGCCGCCCGAAAGCGATCCGGACCGGCCGCCCTATCACGGGCTCAAGCCCCTAGAAGCGGAAGACGCGGGCATCTTCTTCGGCCGCGATGCACCTATCGTCGAAGCCATCGATACCTTGCGTGGGCTGCGCGACGGCGCGGCCCCGCGCGTACTTGTCATCCTGGGTGCTTCGGGCGCCGGCAAGTCGTCGTTCCTGCGCGCGGGCCTGTTGCCGCGGCTTGCGCGTGACGACCGCAATTTCCTTGCCCTGCCTGTCATCCGTCCGGAGCGAGCGGCCATCAGCGGCGAGAACGGATTGCTGAAATCGATCGAGACGCAACTTGCGAAAGAGGGCATCCCTCGCCCCCGCAGCGAAATCCGCAACGCGATGACAGCCGGCGCAAGTGCGCTACGCCCGCTGTTGCGGGCGCTGGTCGACAAGGTTTTCGCCGCCATGCCGACCGAGGAAACCGGGGCCAAACGGCCGGCCCTCGTGCTCGCGATCGATCAGGCGGAAGAGCTGTTCTTCGGCGAGGGCACGACCGAAGGCGAAATGCTGCTTGCGCTGATCAGCGAGCTGGTGAGGGAGGACGACCCCGACATCATTGCGTTGTTTACCATCCGCTCGGATTCCTACGACCGGCTGGAGACCGCTAAGCCGCTTGCCGGCGTGCGGCAGCAAACATTTGCGCTGCTGCCCATGCCGCGCGGCGCCTATCAGACCGTGATCGAAGGGCCCGCGGCGCGCCTGCGGGAGACGAGGCGCAAGCTCACCATCGAGCCGCGGCTCACGCAACAACTGCTCGAGGATATCGAAAAAGGCGGCGGCAGCGACGCGCTTCCACTCCTCGCCTTCACGCTGGAGCAGCTTTGTCTCGAATACGGCGGGGGCGGAACGCTCAAGCTTGCGTATTACGAGGCGTTTGGCGGCGTCAGGGGCGCGATCGAGGCGGCGGTCGAGCGGGCGTTCTCGGCCGCCGATTGCGATCCTGCCATTCCGCGCGATCGCACCGCGAGGCTTGCTCTCTTGCGTCGCGGGCTTATTCCCTGGCTTGCGGGCATCGACCCCGATACCGCCAGCCCGCGCCGCCGCGTCGCACGGCTCGCGGACATTCCAGCAGAGGCCAAACCGCTGGTCAACATGCTGGTCGAGCAGCGCCTGCTCGCGACCGACCGCGTGACCGTGAGAGACGCGGACAAGGAGCGCATCGAGATTACGATTGAGCCCGCGCACGACGCGCTGTTGCGGCAATGGGGTCTTCTGCGCGGCTGGCTGGAAGAAGACTTTGCGGCGCTCACGACGCTCGAGGGCGTCAAGCGTGCGGCGCGCGATTGGGCCGCGAACGGCCGGCATGCCGATTGGCTCAATCATTCCGGCACTCGACTCGAAGAAGCGGAAAAAGTCGCTGCGCGCAGCGATCTTGCGGGCGACCTTAGCGTCGATGCGGGCGACTATCTGCGCCAGTGCCGGGAGCGCGAGGTCGCGGAGCAGCGCGCGCGGCTTGAACGGCTCGAGCGCGAGCGGGAAGAGCAGGAACGCCGGCTGCGCGACGCTCAGTCGCTTGCCGCAGCCAATCGGCGCACCGCCCAATACACCGGCATCGGGTTGGCCATTGCAGTCCTGTTTGCCGGGCTCGCTTTCTGGTACTGGCAGTCGGCAGACCGCTCGGCGCAGAAGGCAAACACCGAGCGCGAGCGCGCCGAGGCGATTTTTGGCGTCGCCATCAACGAAACCGATGCCATCGTCTCGCAGATATCCACACAGCTCAAGGATCTCATCGGCGTCTCTCGCGGCGCCATCCGGAGCATCCTCGCGGTCATCGAAAGCCAGTTCGATGACATGCTCAAGTCCAATCCGGACTCGGCCCGTCTGCAGCTGAGCCGGGCAAAGATGCTGAGCGCGTTCGTCGACATTTACGCCGAGCTCGGCGAACTCAACGAAGCCGGGCGCCGGGCGAAGGAATGCGCCGCCATCATGCGCCCGCTTGTGCCCGACGACTCCAATGCGATTGACATGATCGAAGGCTTCGGACTGTGCCTGGAAAAGCTGGGCGATGCTTCCTTGTGGCATGGCGAGGACGCCGACGCGGCCAATGCCTATCACGACAGCATCGCGCTTCGCCGCCGTATCATAGCGGCCAATTCGCGAGATATGGATGCGCAAATGAGGCTTGCGCATGTGCTCGGCTACGACGCCTATGTTCTCATCGCAACGGACAAGATTGATGAGGCGGCGGCCGCCGCAAGCGAGAGCCTGGCCTTGTCGAGCAAGCTCGTCGCGATCGACAAGGACAACGCGAGATGGCAGCGCGAATATGTCGAGAGCATCAATTTCACCGCCATGGTGCTCTCGGCCAAGGCGAAGCCGGACGAAGCGCTTCCAGGCTACAAACAGTCTGCCGATCTTGCCCGGGAATTGTTGGCGAAGGACCCGGACAATGCGACATTGCGGCGGTTTCTGTCGAATCTGCTTGGCAACGTCGCCGATACTCTGATGAGGCTGGGGAGGTACGAGGAAGCGTTCTCGTTATTGCAGGAAGACCTGGAGTTAAAGCGCTATCTCGTTCAAATCGACCATGAGAACATGCTTTGGCAGTCGGAATTGCTAAGCTGCCTGTGGCGGTTGAGTACTGACGAAGCCGGTTTGAAACAAACGGATCAGGCGATTGCGTATGGCCGCGAGGCTGTGGCTCTCGGCAATTCGCTGATTACCAAGGATCCGACGAATAATCGATGGCGAAACTCCTTGGCGACGGCGTTTGTCGGACTCGCCGAGATTTATTCCGGCAAAGGCGGTGATGATGAGGTCATCGCCACTCTTACTCAGGCCATCGTGCTCGATCTGAGATATCCGATCGTGTTCATAACCGCGGTTTCGCGTATTACAGAAAGCAGAACTACGCTCGCGCGATTGCTGACTACGATCAGGCGATTGCGCTAGAGCCGAAATATGTGATCGCCTACAACAACCGCGGCAATGCTTATTACGCCATGCAGGATTACGATCGTGCCATAACGAGTTACGGCCAGGCGATCGCGCTATATCCAAACTACGCCATTTTTTATGACAATCGGGGCGACGCTTATCGAGCCAAGAACGACTACGATCGCGCTATTGCAGATTACGACCGGGCGATTGAACTCGATCCGAAATATGCTATTGCTTACAACGACCGCGGAAATGCGTATTGGTTCAAGCACGATTACGATCGCGCGATCGCAGATTACGAGCAGGCCATAGCGATCGACCCGAAGAATGCCGTTTATTTCGACAACGCAGGCAACGCTTATCGGGCCAAGGACGATTACGATCGTGCAATTGCCGCCTATGATCGGGCAATTACGCTAGATCCAAACTATTCCAGTGCCTACAACGATCGCGGATTGACTTACTATTTCAAGCTGGACTACGACCATGCGATCCCGGATTTCACCCAGGCCATAAAGCTCAATCCCAGCTTCGCCGTCGCTTATGCCAACCGCGGCAGCGCGCTGCGCGCGAAGGGCAGTTATGAAGATGCCATCAAGGACCTGGACCGTGCGATTGAGCTCGCGCCGCAATTTGCCCGCACGTTCTACCATCGCGGCAGCGCTTATCGCGCCAAAGGCGACGAGGATCACGCCATCTCGGATTATGACCAGACCATAAGGCTCGCTCCGAAAGAGCCTGGCGCTTACAGCGCGCTTTGCTGGGAGCACGTGATCATCGGACGAGCGGAGGAGGCTCTGAAAGAGTGTAATGCTTCACTCGATCTGCGAGCGAATGATGCCTATGCCCTCGATGGCCGTGGATACGCGTATTTCAGGCTGGGTCAATTCGATCGCGCCATCATCGATTTCGATGCTGCGCTGAAACTGGAATCGAAGCTCCCGAATTCGCTCTATGGCCGCGGTCTGGCGAAGGTGAAAAACGGCGACAACAACGGCGGTAACGCCGATATCGCTGCCGCGAAAGCAATCAGGAGCAACATTGCCAATGAAATTGCAAGCTATGGAATTGAGTAGCGCTTGTAGGGTGGATTAGCGAAGCGTAATCCGCCTTTTCAGATGGCGGGTTACGGCTGCGCCTAACCCGCCCTACGACAGGTAGGGAATCGATTGATGACCAGCGCGCTGTTTTCTCCCATCCGGCTTTCCTCGCTCGAGCTCGCCAACCGAATCGCCGTCTCGCCCATGTGTCAGTACAGCGCCGATGACGGGGCCGCGAACGATTGGCATCTCAATCACCTCGGCACGCTGTCGCAATCAGGTGCGGCACTGGTGGTGGTCGAGGCAACCGGCGTGGAGCGTGGTGGCCGCATCACCCATGGTTGCCTTGGGCTCTATTCCGATGATTGCGAGGCGGCGCTCGCGCGCGTGCTTGCCCATTGCCGCCGCTTCGGCAGTGCCAAACTGGCCATTCAGCTTGCGCATGCCGGCCGCAAGGCCTCCGCCACACGCCCGTGGGAAGGCGCCCGGCCGCTCAAGCCCGGCGAGGATCCGTGGGAGACCATCGCTCCCTCCGCCATTGCGTTCGGACCGGGTTGGCATGTGCCGCGGGAAATGTCGGCTGCCGATATGGCACGCGTGCGCGCAAGCTTCGTAGCGGCTGCGCAGCGCGCGGTGCGCGCCGGTATCGACCTGATCGAGCTCCACGGCGCGCACGGCTATCTGCTGCACGGCTTCCTGTCGCCGATCTCGAACAAGCGCAGCGATGGCTATGGTGGCTCGCTTGAAGCGCGCATGCGCTTTCCACTGGAAGTGGTGCAAGCGGTGCGGGCCGCCATTCCGAAAGGAATGCCATTGGGCGCCCGCATCACCGGCAACGACTGGGTCGAAGGCGGGCTCACGCCGAAACATGCGGTCGTGTTTGCCCGCGCGCTCAAGGACGCAGGTCTCGACTTCGTTTGCATTTCCTCGGGTGGCGTGAGCGCGGACGCGCGCCCGAACATGGTAGCGAATATGAACGTCCCCTTTGCGGAGCAGGTGAAACGCGAGGCGGGGATTGCGACGCGCGTGGTCGGCCTGATCGCCACGCCCAAGCGCGCGGAAGCAATCGTCGCCGAGAGCAAAGCCGACATGGTGGCGCTGGCGCGCGCCATGCTCGACAATCCCCATTGGGGCTGGCATGCCGCCAAGGTGCTCGGCG
>CATPCO010000451.1 GCA_955652925.1 uncultured Xanthobacteraceae bacterium
CGACATCACCGGGGGGGTGTGGGGAATATGGTCTTTGTCTCCAAACAGCAGCTGAAGCGTATGCGGCCCGTGCTTGAGCGTGATCTCCGCTTCGCTTTGCCCGGCACCGAAATGAAGATGGTTGAAGTCGTTTGGAATCGGTTGATCGAGCGGCGGCAAATCTGTGTCGATCAAGAGATGATGATGGCCTGAGTTTTCGCGATCCACGCCCGCCGGGGCAAGGCCCATGTTTTTAAGGCCGAAATAGATGGTGAATTTCGGCGGAAGCACCGCACCCTCCTTGACGGGGTCGCTGAAATAGACCTCGGCGCCGGGAGGAGATGGGGTGGGCCCTCCGGTCAAGCCGGCCCCTTCCTGTGCTCCTTCGACGCGCACGTGAATACGTGGCGACATGACGGGAGGCGAGTGGGGAATGTGATCCTTATCCCCCATCAGTAGCTGCAAGGTGTGCGGACCGGGCTTGAGTGTTATTTCCGCCTCGGTCTGGCCCGCGCCGAAATGCAAATGATTGAAGTCATTCGGTATGGGCCTGTCGAGTGGCGGCAGGTCGGTATCGATCAGCAGATGATGATGACCCGAGTTCTCGCGATCAGAGCCTGCCGGCGCGACGCCCATATTGCGCAATCCGAAATAGAGCTTGAGCTTGGACGGAACGGTTGCGCCGTCCTTGAGATCGATGAAGTAGACCTCGGCGCCCGGACCGGAGGGCGTCGGACCTCCCGTCCTTTGCGCATGAGCTAATGTGACGCCGGCCCCGAGTAGGCCGACGAGCAGCAAGATCGTCGAGGTTTTTGCCCTGTCGTCACTGATTTTTCCAAACACGCGCATCGGTTGCCGTTCCTTCCGGGCTTGTTTCGGCTACGATACTACAGCCGGAACGGCGGCAATCATAAGGGAACCCTTCAGCGCTGAGAAGCGCACTTGCCCGCGCGCCCTGGGCGCAAGCGAAAGGCAGCGCAGTTTGAAGCAACCTTGATTTGAGCAAAACTGCCGGCCGGCCTTGCCTGTTGTGCAGAGCCGGAAAATGCGGCTAGAATATTCAGATAGCTGACGAAATTGCCGGGAGTGCGAGAAATCGGGAGCATGCACTCAGCGACGCGGCAGATGAAGGTCGTTCGAACCAACATAAAAGGCGTGGAATGATAATGCGGCTCCTGTTTTCTCTGAGCGTTGTGATCACCTTCGCAATGCTGGTCGTATCAGCAGGGTCCCAGCAAAGGGCCGGGCGCGTCGCACTCGTGATTGGAAACGCAGCCTATCCCGATGCCAGCACACCGCTCTCGACCACGATCAGAGATGTTCGCGCAGTTACGGAAGAATTTCGTCGCAGCGACTTCGATGTTGACCTAAAGGAGAATGTCGGCAAAGAAGACATGCAACGCGCGATCAATGCCTTCACCGGAAAAATCCGTTCCGGAGCGGCCGCACTGTTCTATTTCAGCGGCTACGGCATTCAGGTTGCAAGGCAGACTTACCTTCTTCCCGTCAACGCACAGGTTTGGACCGAAGCGGAAGTCCGGCGCGACGGGTTCAGCGTCGACAATTTGTTGGCGGAAATGCATCGCAAAGGCGCAAAGGTAAAGATCATCATCATCGATGCCGCCCGGAGGAACCCGTTCGAGCGACGCTTTCGCGCCTCGCCGGCTGGGCTTGGACCGCTCGACGCGCCGGAAGGCACGCTCGCAATGTATTCGACTGCGCCAGGCAGGCTGATCAACGAGAGCAGCGGGACCAACAGCATATTTGCGAGTGAGTTCATCAAAGAGCTTCGGGTTCCTAACTTGACGGCGCAAGAGGTTTTCGACCGCACCCGCATTGGCGTGTCGCGCGCTTCCAATAACGAGCAGGTTCCTTGGGTTGCGTCCTCTCTGGTGGAGGAGTTTTCTTTTGGGTCAAGCTCGTCCACTCCTGCTCCTGCTCCTGCTCCTACTCCTACTCCTACTCCTACTCCCGCTCCTGAACCGGCTCGCGGGGAGGCCAAGCCCGGCGATATCTTGCGGGACTGTTCGGATTGCAGCGAGATGGTCGTCGTGCCCGCAGGCGCGTTCGATATGGGATCGAGCATGGAATACGAAAATCCGATGCACCGCGTGACTATCGCGAAGCCGTTCGCGATCGGCCGATACGAAGTGACTTTCGAGGAATGGGATCGCTGTGTCGCGGAAAACGGGTGCAAGCAGCAGCCCGACGATCGTAATTGGGGACGCGGCCGGCGCCCGGTGATCAATGTCAGCTGGATGGATGCCAAGGATTTCACAACCTGGCTTTCTCAGAAGAGCGGACGCACGTACCGGCTTCCATCCGAAGCGGAATGGGAATATGCGGCGCGGGCAGGAACGAATACGGCATATTGGTGGGGCCGAGATGTCGGTTCCAAGCAGGCCAATTGCCGGGAATGCAACACCGGCTCGGGGCAACAAACATTGCCTGTCGGTTCTTTTCAACCGAACCCGTTCGGGCTCTACGACACCGCCGGCAATGCCGCCGAATGGGTGGAAGACTGCTGGAACGATAATTATCGCGGCGCCCCTAATGACGGGAAGGCGTGGACCGCCGGACAATGCCGGCTACGGGGTTTGCGTGGAGGAGGATACGACAGCGCAGCCAAATACGTGCGTTCGAGCGCGCGGTTCCGATATGACACCGATGTCAGATATTCCGTCAACGGATTTCGGGTTTTGCGGGAATTGCAGTAAGTTCGTCGGGGGCAGAGTGAGCTTGCAGCTCGGATGCGGGTCATGAAATCCTTTGCCCCGATCAGCATTGCGGTCCTTGGCGTCGTGCTTGGTGTCGTGCCGGGCGGGGATATTGACTGTCCCTGCACAACCGCGGCGGCGGCCGACGCGAGTTCATCCGCCGAGGTCCAAGTGATCGTGGTGCGCGCGACGCAGGCATGGTTCGCCGCTGAAATTCGAGTGACGGGTTTTTTGGTAGCGCGCACGGAAGCGATCGTTACCCTTGACAATCCGGGTTTCAAAATCACCGAGGTGCTTGCCGGCGAAGGCGATCGCGTGAGTGCAGGCCAAATACTGGTCCGCATGACCCGTCCCGCCACCGAAGCTGCCGGTCCCGGGGTGCCGGCGACCCCTGCTACGACTGGCACATTGAAGGCGCCGGTGACGGGAGTCGTCACTCGCAGCACTGCCGCGGTGGGAGCGACAGCCTCGCCCGCACAAACCGAGCCGCTGTATCGGATCGCCGTCGACAACGAGATCGAGCTTGAGGCCGAAGTGCCGAGCATTCATGTGCCGATACTGGCGCCGGGACAGACCGCTCGGGTTGAAATCGAGAACAATCGCGAGCTCTCAGGAACAGTGCGGCTGGCTCCTGCCTTAGTGGATGCGCGCACCCAGCTGGGCCACGCGCGCGTGTCGATGGAGCGTGATCCGCAGCTTCGGCTCGGAATGTTTGCGCGCGCGACCATCGAGGCCAATCGCAGTCGCGGCATCTCAGTTCCTCGCTCAGCCGTCTTCTACCGTACCGAGGGCCCGAGCGTGCAGATCGTGCGCGACGGCATCATCGAGACACGGCGCGTCCGGGTCGGCTACCAATCGGATACCGATACCGAAATTCGCGAGGGACTGAGCGAAGGCGACTTGGTGGTGGCCAATGCGGGAAGCTCTTTGCGCGATGGCGACAAGGTAAAGCCCGTCCCCGCCGATGACACGCGCATGGGACTGCGTTGAAAATCGCGTCTCAGGATTGGTTGAAAGGCGCGTTCCGCGGCTGGCGTCCGCGCGGACTGTTCGGCAAATACGTCGTCGCGTTCGTTGGCCTCGTGCTTGTTGTGCTGCTGGCAAATGGCGGTGCCGAAACCTGGCTTACGTATCAAGACACGATCGAATCGCTGGACAGGGCGCTGTCCGAGAAAGCTCAGACGACAGCCCGGCGCATTCAGCAGTCTATCGAGGATATGGAACGCCAGATCAGTTTTGCAACCCGAGCGAGCACGACCACTGTGGATCAGCGACGCTCCGATTATCTGCTGTTGCTTCAGCAGGTGGGCGCGATTGAGCGATTGGTGCAACTCGACGGCGCCGGCATCGAGCAGCTGCGGGTCACGCGGACGGAGGTGGTTGTCGGAAGCGGCATGGATTACTCCAGCAATCCCAGGTTCGCTGCCGCGCGCGGTCAAGCGATCTGGTTGTCGCCAGTCTATTTTGACGGACTTGATCCATTCATGTCGATTGCAATGCCCCATGCCGGTCGAGATGCCGGTTCCACGGTGGCCGAGGTCAATCTCAGATTCCTGAACGGGTTCATCGATCCTGCCCAGATCGGAACAGATTATGAGGCCTATGTGGTAGGCGTGAGCGGCCGGTTGCTCGCCCATTCCGACCCCACGCGGCATCCCGGCACAAGTCTCGCTGAGCTTCCGCAAGTCGTGGCAAGCATGGAGAGCGCCAGCATGCCGGCGAAGTCCGGGCGGGATCCCGATGGGCGCTCGGTTTTGACAGCCTCGGCGCCGGTTGCAGGCCTGGGTTGGCGCGTCTTTTTCGAGCAGCGGCGCAATATAGCACTCGAGCCGGTCTATCGAGTTCTCGATCGTACCGCGCTGCTTTTGGCGCTGGGTGTCGCGCTAGCCGCGGGCGCGGGGGTGCTGCTCGCGCGACAAATGGTCGTACCCATCAAGGTGTTGCAGGTGGGGGCACGGCAGCTGGAGACAAGCGATTTCGGTCACCGTATCAAGGTGCGGCCCGGAGACGAAATCGCGGACCTTGCGGACCACTTTAATCGCATGGCGGATCAGCTACAGGGATCCTACAGTCGGCTGGAGCAGAAGGTTGCCGAGCGCACCCGTGATCTTGAGCAGCGTACACATGATCTCGCCCAGTCCGTCCGCGAGCTCAAGGCGCTCGAAGAGATCGGGCGTGCGGTCGTATCGTCGCTCGACATCAAGTCCGTGCTTGCAACCATCGTGAATCGCGCCGTGGAGCTCAGCCAGGCCGATGCCGGTGCGATCTACCGGTATGATGCGTCACGTAAGTTCTTCGAGCTCGCCGAGGCGCATGCGCTCGAGCAGAGCTTTCAGGATGTGATTCGCGCTGCCACAATAAGGCTGGACGAGAGCATTCTGGGGTTGGCTCCCAAGGAGGGGCACACAATCGCTATTCCGGATCTGGCGACCGCGCCCAACTTTCCGCTCCGGGATGCCACTCTGGCCGCCGGCTACCGCTCCGTCCTGATCGTGCCGCTTCTCGCGCAAGACGAGATCCTGGGCGCGCTCGTGGTGCAGCGTCGCGCGGCTGGAGAATTCCCATCGAGAACGGTGGAGCTGATGCAAACATTTGCTCATCAATCCGTGCTCGCAATGAAAAATGCCCAGCTGTTCCGGGAGGTGGAGCAGAAGGGACGCGAGCTTGCGATTGCAAATGAACACAAGGCGCAGTTCTTCGCCAATATGAGCCACGAGCTTCGTACTCCCTTGAACGGTATGCTGGGGTTTTCCGAGCTGCTCGTGGATGGACTTTACGGGACGATTCCGGATAAGGCGCTCGAAGTGCTCGATCGCATTCAGAAGGACGGCAAGCATCTGCTTGGCTTGATCAATGACGTGCTCGATATTTCCAAGATCGACGCCGGCCAGCTTAGCCTGTCGCTGAGCGATTACTCGTTCCACTCAATCGTGGAAACAGTCATATCCTCGACCGGCTCGCTGGCCCATGCCAAGAGCATTGAGGTCAGATCCGTCGTTCCACCGGACCTTCCGATCGGCTATGGAGACGAGCGGCGGCTGACCCAGGTGGTGCTCAACCTCGTGGGCAATGCAATCAAATTCACCGACACCGGCTACGTCGAGATCCGCGTCGACTCCGTCGGCGATCATTTTAAGATTGCGATCGAGGATACGGGTCCCGGGATCCCTTTGGCCGATCAAACGCGCATTTTTGACGAGTTCCAGCAGGTCGACAACAGCATCACGCGTGAGAAGGGTGGCAGCGGCCTGGGGCTTTCGATCTCTCTCCGTCTTGTTCGTGCGCACGGCGGCAATATCGACGTGCATTCAACCCCCGGTGTCGGCTCGACCTTCACCGTCGTGCTGCCGGTGCGCGCCAACGAGCAGAGGCAGGCCGCATGAGCAAGCGCATTCTCGTTATTGAGGACACCGAGAACAATCGGATCATTCTCAACGACCTCTTAACGAACGCGGGATTCGAAGTGATGATGGCGCCGGACGGCGCCAAGGGCGTGGCGATGGCGGCAGAGAGTCGGCCCGATCTCATCCTGATGGACATTCAACTCCCGATCATTGATGGATATGAGGCAACCCGGCGGATCAGGTCCAACCCGGAGTTGCGGCAGATACCGATCATCGCGGTGACGTCCTATGCTTTGTCGGGCGATGATGCCAAGGCGCGTGCGGCGGGCTGTGACGGTTATGTGGCAAAACCATTCAGCCCGCGCGTCATTCTCGCGAAGGTTCGCGAATTCCTGAAGTGAATTGAAAGGATTTCGGTGCGAACGCCTCCACTCATTCTGATTGTCGATGACAATCCTACCAATTTGGAGCTGCTGCGGGTGCGATTCACCGCGCAGGGATACCAGCTTGTGACTGCCGTGGATGGGGAGGATGCGCTCGCAAAGGTGCGCGAGTTCGAGCCCGATCTTGTGCTGCTCGACGTCATGATGCCGAAACTCGATGGTATTTCCGTCGTCCGGCAGCTCAAGCAGGACAATAAGCTCCGTTTCATTCCAGTCATTCTGGTCACTGCGAAGGCCGATACCCGCGATGTTGTCGCCGGGCTCGAGGCCGGCGGCGACGATTACCTGACCAAGCCATTCGAGCAATCGGCACTGGTGGCGCGGGTGAAATCGATGCTGCGAATCAAGGAGCTGCACGACACCGTTCAGGCACAGGCGGCCCAGCTCGCGGAGCAGGCCGCCCAGCTTTCAAGCTGGAATCAGCTTCTGGAGAAAAGAGTCGCCGAGCAACTGACGGAAATCGAACGAATGGGCCGCTTGCAGCGCTTCCTCGCGCCGCAGGTCGCTGAGATGATTGCCTCTTCGGAAACCGCGGAGGCGCAGTTGGCGAGCCACCGGCGCGACATTACCGTGCTATTTTGTGACCTGCGCGGCTTCACCACCTTCACCGACATTACCGAACCCGAGGAAGTGATGGCCGTACTGCGCGATTATCATGAGAGCCTGGGCGAGCTGATCTTCCGATATGAGGGCACGCTCGAGCGCTTCCTGGGCGACGGCATCATGATTTTGTTCAATGATCCCATTCCATGTGAAGACCATACCGGGCGCGCCGTCCGGCTTGCACTCGACATGCGCGAGCGGGTCGATGAATTGGCGAACGCCTGGCGGCGCAAGGGGCACTCGCTCGGATTCGGCATCGGCATCGCTTCTGGATACGCCACGCTCGGTCAAATCGGCTTCGAGC
>CATPCO010000452.1 GCA_955652925.1 uncultured Xanthobacteraceae bacterium
CCTGCTTCGTGATGGCATTGAAGACCACCCGCTCGACCGGCTGCTTCTTCAGCGCATTCTTTTGCTTGAGCACTTCAAGGACATGCCAGGAGATGGCTTCGCCCTCGCGGTCAGGGTCGGTCGCGAGAATGAGCTTGCTCGCCCCCTTGAGCGCACGGGCAATATCGTCGAGGCGCTTGCGGGACTTGTCGTCCACCTCCCAGACCATGCGGAAATCGTGGTCGGGGTCGACCGAGCCGTTCTTGGCCGGAAGGTCGCGTACATGGCCGAAAGACGCCAATACCTCGTAGCCGGGGCCAAGGTATTTATGCAGCGTCTTGGCCTTGGCCGGCGATTCAACAACGATGATGTTCATGCAATTCCAAAGAGTTAGGGCAAAAAGCGAGGCCCCAAGGGTACGCCGCAAGGGTACAACGGGCCGCGGTTGTCGCGGCCACAGATGGGAATGTCAACCCTTGGAGTCAAACCGGAGGGCTTGATCGGGGTGTTCTGGGGCTAAATAGCGCCATTGATTTTATTTGATTTTTCGTCTTCATTCCGAAAAAATACATCTTTAACGTGTCCTGATTGGGAATACTCAATTTGAAATTGAAAAATATGGCGGATCATCAGGGAGCGGATGAACCGATGAAACTCGGCCATGACCGGGAGCCCGCAACCCTGCGGCGCCTTGTACGCCGCCAGGAATCCTCGGTGTTCTGACCAAGCGGCAGCAGCAAGGTTGGGTCGAGCGCAGCGAGACCCAACACACGTTTGAGCATGCGCGTTGGGTCTCGCGATAGAGCGCTCGACCCAACCTACCCTGCCCTGCCGCCTTGCGTTGAGCAGGAACGCTCTGGCAAGTTGCGCCCATGAAGGCAGCGCTGCTTCCCGAGCGTGGCGTCGTCAAGATCGCGGGCGATGACGCGCGCAAATTTCTCAATGGGCTGATCACGAGCGACGCCGGAAAGATCGATCCCCGGCACGCTGCTTTCGCTGCGCTGCTGACCCCGCAAGGGAAAATCATCGCTGACTTTATTGTAGCGCAAGCCGAATCCGCCGAGGGCGGCGGCTTTTTCCTCGACTGTCCCCGCGCGCTCGCGCCCACGCTCGTTGCGCGCTTCAACTTCTACAAGCTGCGCGCAAAAGTGATCATCGAGGATCTCTCCGATGTGCTCGGCGTCATGGCCATCTGGGACGGGACAGGCAGGTGGGAACACGGCCTGTGCTACGCTGACCCACGCCTGCCCGAACTGGGCAGCCGCTGCATGCTCTCGCCCCATCGCGTCAGCGAAGCGGCAGCCGGGATTGGCGCGGAGCTGGCCGATGCGGCCGCGTACGAGGCGCATCGCATTGCGCTCGCAATCCCGCGCGGCGGGCTCGATTTCAGCTATGGCGATGCGTTTCCGCACGAGACCGACATGGACCAGCTCGGCGGGATCGATTTTGCCAAGGGCTGCTTCGTCGGCCAGGAGGTGGTTTCGCGCATGGAGCATCGCGGGACCGCCCGAACCCGCGTGATCGGCGTAAGATTCGAGGGCTTCGCACCGGAGCCCGGCGCTCCGGTGAGCGCAGGTCAAAAATCGATCGGCACGCTCGGCTCGACTGCGCACGGCCGCGGCCTCGCCATGCTTCGCCTCGATCGGCTTGGCGAGGCGCTCGCGGCCGGAGACGCTGTGACTGCGGGCGGCGTCGAGTTGCAGGCGATCAAGCCAACTTGGGCGCGATTTTCGTTTCCTGGCGAAGTAAAGGTCTCGGAATGAGATGTGTGAGTCGTCTGTTTGTGGTAATAGTTGACAATGGACTGCCAGGAAGCGGTCGCCATACTTGTACATCATCGTGACGATCTACAGGCACGCGGTGTACGCCATGCAGCTGTGTTCGGATCGGTCGTACGGGGGGAGGCGCGCCCCGATAGCGATATCGATATTTTGATAGACTTGGATCCTAAGGCGGAGCTCGATCTTTTTGCTTTTGTCGGCCTGACAAGGTACATTGCCAAGCTGTTTCCTAACCCCGTTGATGTTGTAGATCGTGAGGCCCTTAGACCGCATGCGCGCCCGTCTGCGGAGAGGGAAGCTGTCCACGCCTTCTAAATCCTACATTGGAGCGCTCCAGGATATCGCTGAAAACATTCAGCTGGCGCGCAGCTTTGTGACTGGTCTATCTTTCAATGAATTCCAGGCTGATCGACGAACGGTTTATGCCGTCATACGATGCTTGGAAATTGTTTCGGAAGCCTCGCGCAGATTGCCGGTCGCTCTGAAAGCGCGCCATCCGGAAATCCCCTGGGAAGACATTGCCGGAGCAGGAAATGTCTATCGGCATCAGTACCGAAACGTCCTCGAGATCCTAATCTGGCGCACGGTCAAAGAGCATTTAGATTCCTTGCAGCAAGTCATAGAAGCCGAATTGCGTGAAACACCCGAATGAATGCCCGATTTATCCACCCCGACGGGCTTGCCCGCTGTCCCTGGCCCAAGCTCGACCCGCTCTATGTGCGCTACCACGATGAGGAATGGGGCGTGCCGGAATACGATGACCGTGCGCTCTATGAGAAGCTCGTGCTCGATGGTTTTCAGGCCGGCCTGTCCTGGATCACCATCCTGCGCAAGCGCGAGAATTTCCGGCGCGCTTTCGACCGCTTCGAACCGGAAAAGATCGCGCGCTACACGCCGCGCAAGATCGAAAAGCTGATGCAGGATGAGGGGATCGTGCGCAATCGCATGAAGATCGAGGGGGCGGTCTTGTCCGCGCGCGCCTGGCTCGGTGTCATGGAAAAAGAGGGCGGCTTCTCGCGCCTTCTGTGGAATTTTCTCGATGGCAAGCCCAAGGTGAACCGCTTTCGCTCAACCTCGCAGATCCCGGCGGAAACTCCACTGTCGCGCAAGATCGCAAAAGAGCTCGCCGGCCGCGGCTTCAAATTCTGCGGGCCGACCATCGTCTACGCCTTCATGCAGGCAACCGGCATGGTGAACGACCATATCGTGGGCTGTCATCGCCACGCCGCGCTGGCCAAGCGCGCTTGATGAAGGGCAAGCGTGCCGTTCGCCCGCGGACGTTCCGTGCCTGGCAACGCATGCTATCGGGACGGCGGCTCGATTTGCTCGACCCCTCGCCCCTCGATATCGAGGTCGAAGACATCGCACATGGCCTTGCGCGCGTTGCGCGGTGGAACGGCCAAACCGACGGCGCGCATATTTTCTCAGTCGCCCAGCACAGCCTGCTCACGGACATGCTGGCACGTCAGGCCACACGATTGGGCCGCGACTGCCGGCTTGCCCTTCTGCTGCACGATGCCCCTGAATACGTCATCGGAGACATGATCTCTCCCTTCAAGGCGGTCATCGGGGACGCGTATAAATCGGTTGAGGCGCGCCTTTTGGCGGCGATCCATCTGCGCTTTGGATTGCCCGCCGTGCTGCCGGAGAAGATTGTCAATCTGATCAAGGCAAGCGATCGTTGCGCAGCTTATCTCGAGGCGACGCGATTAGCCGGCTTCTCCACGCGCGAGGCGCGCCGTTTCTTTGGACCTGCGCCCAAGTTCTCCGCCGTCATCGAACGCGATTATCTCACGCCGTGGCCGGCCGATATCGCCGAGGCGCGCTATCTCGACCGATTCAACAAGGTGGCGCGCGAACGCTAATTGCTGGCGCCCATGCGCTCTCATATATTTCGGGATATTCACGCGGTATCCGATATCCGATGATCTATGTCTGCCCGCTAGCGCGCCTGCACGAGACGGTCCAACAGACCGGAGCGCGTCACATCGTGACCATGCTCAAGGACACGGACCGGGTGGAACGGCCCAATCACATTCTGCAGACCAATCACCTCGTGCTTGGAATGGACGACATCTGCTCGCCGATCGACGGCTATGTCATCCCACGTGAAGAGCAGATTGAGAGGCTCATCAGCTTCGTACGAGCGTGGGACCGTGCCAAGCCGCTGGTGGTGCACTGCTATGCCGGCATCAGTCGCTCGACGGCGGGGGCCTATGTCGCGGCCTGCGCGCTCAACACACAGCGCAGTGAGTTCGCCATCGCCCAGGAATTGCGCCGCGCGTCCGCCACTGCGACCCCCAATGGGCGCATCGTCTCGCTTGCCGATGAAATCCTCGGCCGCGATGGTCGCATGGTCGCGGCAATCGAGGCGATCGGGCGCGGCGCGTTGGCCTATGAGGCCGATCCCTTCCGGCTCGATCTGGAATAGGCCTCGCTGTCGCGGCCGCGCCGCCGCATAAAACTCCGCGCGCGTGTTGCCGGCCGGTGCTTCCGCTCGTCGGACGGCTTGGATAGCATTCCCGCGACCTGCCCGGCTGGCTGGGGGCATCGATGGAATTTTTGTTCCTGCTCGGCTTGTTGCTGCTGGCCATTCCGATCATTGCGATCATCGCTCTGGTGATGGCGGTTGGCCTGCGGGATCAATTGCGTCGCATGCAGGCGCGGCTCGCAGCGCTCGAGGGCAGGTTGGCCGCAGCGCCACCGGCTCCGCAAACAGGCCAACGGCGCGAAACGCCTGCCGAACCCGTGCCGCCTGCTCCGGTGCATGAAGCTCCGCCGGCGGTCGAACCTCGCCCACAGCCGGAAGGCCCAGCGGAGCCTCCCGCGCGCGCGCCGGAGCCCGAACCACCTGCTGCTTCGGCTCCGCCGGTGCCGGCGCACGGCGCGGCAGCGCCGGTTCGCATGAGTCTCGAGGAGCGCTTGGGGACGCAATGGGCGGTGTGGATCGGGGGAGTGGCGCTCGCGCTCGGCGGCCTTTTCCTCGTGCGCTATTCCATTGAGCAGGGCCTGCTCGGCCCGCGCGTGCGCGTGGTGCTTGGCGGCGTCCTTGCAGCAGCGCTGATTGCGACTGCGGAATGGCTTCGGCGCACGGAACGCATGACCGGAATGCCCGGCCTGCCTTCGGCGAATATTCCAAGCATCCTTACCGCGGCCGGAACCATCGTGGCCTATGGCGACATCTACGCCGCATACGCGCTCTACGGTTTTCTCGAGCCTGCAGCCGCCTTCATCATGCTTGGCGCGGTGGCACTCGCAACCCTCGCCGCCGCCCTCCTGCATGGACCGGCGCTCGCGGGCCTCGGCCTGGTCGGCGCCTACGCCACGCCGCTTCTTATCGTTACCGAGCGTCCGAATTATTGGGCGCTCTACATCTATCTTGCATTCGTGACGGCATCGGCTTTTGCGCTCGCCCGCATTCGCATCTGGCGCTGGCTGGCTGTGACCGCGATCACGTTGGGCGTGCTCTGGACCTTTCCCGGGGTTGCTCTTGCGACTGTGGACGCGTTAGGAGCGCACATCTTTCATGTCGCGGCCGGCTTTTCACTCGCTGCCATCCTGATCGTCGCCGGCTTTTTGTTTGGACCAGACGCCGAGCCCGGCCGCATCGATCGGGTCTCCTCGGCGGCGCTCAGCGCGTATCTCATTGCGCTTGCGTGTCTGGTAATCGCGAGCCGCCATGATCCGCTCGCACTCGCGGCGTTCGTGCTGCTGGTTGCAGCGACGGTTGCAGTGTCATGGCATTCGGAATCGTCGGTCGCCGCGGTACCGGTGGCGGCCTTGCTTGTCACGCTGGTGATGACGCGCTGGGCGCTCAATCTCGATCTTGAGCATCTCGTTGCACCGTCAGGACCGGTCGCGGGCGTGGTGCCTGAACCTGAAAGAGCAGCCTATGGCTGGCATATCGCTCTCGCCATTGGCTTTGGCCTGCTGTTCGGGCTGACGGGCTATTTCGCCCAGGGACGCTCGCCGCGTCCGGCGGTCCCGCTGCTTTGGAGTGCCGCGGGGGTGTTCACGCCAATAGCCATGGTTGCTGCTCTCTATTATCGCATTGCGGAGTTCGCTCAGTCAGCCCCATTCGCCGGGATCGCTCTCCTGCTTGCGGCGCTGTTTGCAACCGCTACCGAGACGCTGAGCAGGCGCGCGCCGCGCCCTGGCCTTGCCGGAGCGAGCGCCGTGTTTGCAACGGGTGCAATTGCCGCGCTTGCGCTCGCGTTGACCATGGCTCTCGAAAAAGGCTGGCTGACTGTCGGACTTGCGCTCCTCGTGCCGGGCATTGCCTGGATCTCGCTCAAGCGCCCGTTGCCGGCCCTGCGCGTTCTGGCCGCCGCCGTAGTCGTGCTCGTGCTTGCGCGGATCGCATGGGAGCCGCGCATTATCGGCAGCGACATCGGCACGACCCCAATCTTCAACTGGCTGCTTTACGGCTACGGCATTCCCGCCGCCGCTTTCTGGCTCGGTGGCACTCTCCTGCGCCGCCGCGCTGACGATGCTCCCTCGCGCGTTGTCGACTCGGGCGCAATCCTGCTCACCGTCCTGGTCGCGTTTCTAGAAATTCGCCATTACGTCTATTCCGGCGATGTCTATCGGCAGAGCACCGGGCTTGCCGAGCTGGCGCTTGAAGTCTGCGTTGGCTTGGCGATGACCATCGGTCTCGAACGGCTGCGCCAGCGCACCAACAACATTGTTCACAATATCGCAGCGCTGCTGATTGCAGCTTTCACTTTGCTGGGCATCGTCGGCCTTGCAGTGGGGGAGAATCCCGTATTCACCGGAGAGCCGGTCGGCGGGCGGTTCGTGAATCTGGTTCTGCTTGGATACGCAATGCCGGCAATACTTGCCGGCACGCTTGCACTGATCTCCCGCGGCGTACGTCCTCCCCGATACAGCGCGACCGCTGCAGTGATCGCAGTCGCCCTTGCGCTCGGCTATCTGTCACTTGAAGTGAGAAGGCTCTTCCGCGGCGAGGTCCTCGCCCCATGGTCGCATGTGACAGATGCCGAGCAGTACACCTACTCCGTGGTGTGGCTTGTCTTCGGCGTATTGTTGCTGGCAATCGGCGTACAGCTGCGCTCACAAGCGGTGCGATTAGCCTCCGCCGCAGTCGTCACTCTCACAGTGCTGAAGGTCTTTCTGATCGACATGCACGGGCTCACCGGCATCTATCAGGCCCTTTCCTTCATGGGCCTGGGCGTGGTGTTGCTTGGAATTGGCTGGCTCTATCAGCGGCTGCTGTTCCCGCGAGGTCGTGGCGCCGCCTATTCCGCAAGCTCAGACAGTGAGTGACGTTCGACCGCTCCCCCGCGGATTGACTTTTTATCTGCTTGCGGCTCAGCCGCCGACGCATGCAGGGTGGGCTCCGATGATGGACGCAGCCTCCAGCCGGCGACGCCCGACCGTCGCGTGAAGTCGCAATAAGCGACCATGCCCAATCCATTCACCGCGCCGCGGAAGCTCTCTGCGCCGGTGCGGCTGATGTTAAAGCAGGGCTCGAATGACATGCCTTTGAGGGATGCGCAGATTGCATTGCCCTTGACTCGTAATGTTCCGGCCGGCAGCCAAACCGATTTGACAGGTCCCGATCCATTGAGCTGGACGGTGCCAATCACGGAACCATCGCCATAGATGCGGCCCATTCCACGCGAGCCGTCGACGCAATTGAACGCGTACAGCTTGCCGACCACGAAGCGCTTCGCCACTTCCGCATTCATGGTTTGGGCAAGCGCCGGGCTGGCCGCGAGAAAGGCGGCAAGCACAATCGCTGCTCGCGCAATCATATCGATCCCCCCTCTCAATACGACTTCCCCGTGTGTGTCCTGACGGACCGTTAACCATGCGAATCAGGCACAAGCATGCCCGAGCTTGGTCGACAAATCCTGAACCTGCTAGCCAATCTTGACGACGATGCGTCCCCGAACGCGTCCAGCGATGATCTCTCGGGCGGCATCGGTCACGTCGCCAAGGCCGATCTCCTTTGTCATGTCCGCAAGCTTGCCCCGATCAAGGTCTTTCGCCAGCCGCTCCCAGGCTCTCTCCCGGTCTTGCTTTGGCCGCATCACCGAGTCGATGCCGATAAGCGACACAGAGCGCAAAATGAACGGCGCAACCGAAGTCGGCAAATCCATGCCGCCGGCCAGTCCACAAGCGGCCACCGCGCCACCATAACGAATCATGGACAGCACATTGGCGAGCGTGGTCGAGCCGACCGCATCGATGCCAGCGGCCCAGCGTTCTTTCGCCAAAGGCTTTGCCGGTTGTGCGAGCTCGGCGCGGTCGATGATCTCATTCGCGCCCAGATTCTGCAGATAGCCGGCCTCCTCACGGCGTCCTGTGGAAGCCGTGACTTGAAAGCCACACTTGGAAAGAATCGCAATCGCTACCGAGCCGACGCCGCCCGCAGCCCCGGTCACCACCACCGGTCCGCGCTGCGGGGTCACTCCCTCGCGCTCGAGTGCGAGGACCGCCAGCATGGCGGTGTAGCCGGCGGTGCCAATCGCCATGGCTTCGTGTGCACTCATCCCGGCGGGAAGGCGCACGAGCCAGTCTCCCTTGACGCGTGCTTTTTGCGCATAGGCGCCAAGATGCGTCTCGCCACAGCCCCAGCCATTGAGGATCACCTTGTCGCCGGCTCGCCAGGCGGGGTGACTCGAGGATTCGACGGTTCCGACAAAATCGATTCCGGGGATCATGGGAAACCGCCGCACCACCGGCGCCTTGCCCGTAATCGCTAACCCGTCCTTGTAGTTGAGCGTCGACCATTCGACCCGAACGGTGACGTCGCCGTCCATGAGATTTTTTTCATCGAAATCAGTGAGCCCAGCCTTCTGGCCGGAATCCGTTTTCTCGATGACAATCGCCTTGAATGTTGACATGCGAGGCTCCGGGACAAAGGAGCGTGACAGCCGGCAAATTGATCAGGCAGCCACGGCCGCAAGCCGCGGCACCGGCTTTTCTATAATCGGCAGATTGATCGCCGCCGACAATAGCCCGAGCAGAATGGCAAGCCACCATACCTGATCGTAGGAGTGGGCTTGCTCGTACACGACGCCGCCCAGCCACGCACCCAGAAAGCCGCCGGCCTGATGACTGAAGAACGCAAACCCCGAGAGCGTTGCCAGCCAGCGCGTGCCGAAAAGTACGGTGATGATTCCGTTCGTGGGCGCGATGGTGGAGAGCCACAGAAAGCCCATTACCGCACCAAACGTAATGGTGGAGAGAGCGGTGACCGGGAAGCTAATGAAACCGAGGATCGCAAGCGCGCGGCTGAAATAGATGATCGAGAGCAGATAGCGTTTTGGCATGAAATTGCTCAGCCAGCCCGAGAGCAGCGAGCCAGCGATGTTGAAGAGGCCAATGACTGCGATGGTTTGCCCGCCGATGTCGGTCGAAAGCCCGCGATCGATGAGGTAGGCTGGCAAATGCGACGTGATAAAGGCCAGCTGAAACCCGCAGGTGAAATACCCAATCACGAGAAGGACGAACGAGCGCTGACCAAAAGCCTCCGACAATGCCTGGGTCAGCGACTGCGCCCGCTCGCCCGCGCGCATGGGCGTTTCCATCCCAGGCGTCGCAAGCGCGAACGAGAATGGCAGGATCATCAATGTCGCACACGCGAACAGGACCAGCGTCTCTTGCCATCCGACCGTGTCGATAAGAGACACGGTGAGAGGCGCATAGAGGAATTGCCCGAATGAGCCGGCAGCGGTACCGGCGCCGAAGCCGAGCGTTCGCCACCGTTCCGGCAAGAGCTTGCCCAGCGCCGCGAGCACGATTCCGAACGAACAGCCGGCGAGCCCCAAACCGATGAGCATGCCGGCGGAGACGTCGAGCAGCAGCGGCGTTGTCGACCACGCCATCAGTGCGAGGCCCAGAGCATAGGACACGCCGCCTGCACACAGCACCCGCACGATACCGAAGCGATCCGCCAACATCCCCGCGACCGGCTGTCCCAGGCCCCAAATGATGTTTTGCAGCGCGAGCGCCAATCCAAACACGTCGCGCCCCCAGCCGTTCGCCTGCGACTGCGGCGTAAGAAAAAATCCCAAGGTCGAGCGCGGGCCGAAGCTGAGCAAGGCAACCATACAGCCGCAGAGCACGATCAAGGTGGGCGTGCGCCATCCGTTAAGGGACGAGGTTCGAGCAGTTTGCGAGCGCAGCGACATGGCGGCTATGTAGAGGCTTTGCGGACCTATCTCCACCGCGCTTTCGCATGGCAGATCCGCACCACGCCGCGGCTCGCGGCGGAAGCAACGAGATTCCGTTTGCGTTGATCAAACGCAGAGGGCACCGTTCCCCCATGGCGAACGCGCTCCTGTGTCCCGATGCTTTTCTCTCCCCGCTCGAGATTGACGCGGTGGTCACCCGTGCACTCAAAGAGGATCTCGGCCGCGCCGGGGATGTGACTTCGACTGCGACCATCCCCGAGGGTATGATCGCGCGTGCGAGCGTGATTGCGCGCGAGCGTGGCATCATTTCCGGCCTACCGCTACTTGCGGCGGCGTTCGCAAAGCTTTCCCCGGACATCCAGATCGAGGCACGCGCGCGCGACGGCGTAGCCAGCGAGCCCAAGACGCTCCTGATGCTCGTGACGGGAGAAGCGCGCGCGGTCCTTGCAGCCGAACGCGTCGCGCTTAACCTCGTCGGCCACCTCTCGGGCGTGGCAACCGCTACCCACGAATTCGTGCGGCGGGTGACGGGCACCCGCACGCGCATTTGTTGCACGCGCAAGACCACGCCGGGACTGCGCGCGCTGGAAAAATATGCGGTTCGCTGCGGCGGCGGCTTCAACCACCGTTTCGGGCTCGATGACGCGATCTTGATCAAGGATAACCACATCGCCGTCGCTGGAGGCATTCGTCCGGTTCTCGAACGCGCCAAGGCTGCCGCCGGCCACCTCGTCAAGATCGAAATCGAGGTGGATACGTTCGATCAGTTGCGTGAAGTGATTGCAGTCGGGCTTGCCGACGCGGTGCTGCTCGACAACATGGATGCCGCGATGTTGCGCAAGGCTGTGGACATGGTTGCCGGCCGGTTCGTGCTTGAAGCATCGGGCGGGATCACGCTCGACAACATTGCCGAAATTGCCCGCTCAGGCGTGGATTACGCCTCCTCGGGCTGGATCACCCACTCGGCGCCCAATCTGGATGTGGGGCTGGATATCGTTATTTGAGAGGACAGATGATGGACGATGGAGGACGGAAAAGGTCGATCCGATGCTGCGTATCTGTCGCCTGTCGTTCCGTCGTGCGTTCTCACAGAGCCTTCGATACCGTCTGCGTCGTCTCGGGATCGCTCCACTCCGGCGCGTCGGCGCCGTCACCCCACGAGCGCGGACGGTAGAAGATGTGCACGCCCACCTTGTGTAACTTCTTCATTTCACCCACCCAGCCCGGATGGACATAGGTGGCGTGGTAATGCGTGGCCTTGCCCACCTCGGGCAGCCACAGCTTGCCGTCGAGCATTTCAGCAGCGATCTTCTTGGCGCGCTCCCACATGTCGGGCTCGCGTATGACGTCGCGAATGCCGTCACAGGCGAACGTGAACTGGCAGCGCAGATGCCGGTGCGCATTCTGGTAAACCACGCCGCACACGCTGTCGGGGTATTTGCCTGAGAAGGTGCGATTGAGAACGACCTGCGCGACCGCTACCTGCCCCATCACCGGCTCGCCACGGGCTTCGAAATAAACCGCCTCGGAGAGACATTTCTCGGCCTTGGCGCGCGCCTTCTCGTCGAGCTTGAGCCGTTCGGCCGGAGACATCGGACGCTTGTCTTCCCCCGTCACCTGCCCTTTGGGCGCCACGGTTTCGCCGCCGGCACCGTTGTCGTCCTTGCCGACGGAGTTCATCGGCGGCAGGTCCGCCCGCTCCACGGGAGCGTCCATGATGAAGTCGTCGCCATCGGGCTCCAAAGCTTGCGGGGGCAGCGACGCGAGCTTGAATCCGCCCTCGGCAGTTGCTGTCGCGGGCTTGCTCAAGGGATCGCTGGCGCTTACACCGGCGGTGCGGCTACTGCTGTTGAAGTCTTCGAACTGTGGCTCCTCGCCCGGCGCCCAAGGTTCGAGTGCGGCGAGCTTCTGGCCCATCGGGTCAACGCCGAAATAGAGTCGCGCCATGCGCTGTACCGGGTCCGTGTCAAACGACGCGCGGCCGGCAGCCGCAGCATTGTCCGAACCACCACCGGGTTTTCCCGTCGAGCTCTTCGCCTGGCGATTGGCGGGGAGCACGGGATAGGCGACTTTGGCATTTTCCGGAGACACAATCGCAACGCGATATTCTGCGCCGCTTGCAGCCGAATATCCGCGAATATCATCGGCCGGCCGATCTTCCGAATCGGACGTCATCAGCGTTCCCGCCGTCCTCGCCTCCGCATTGGCAGGGGAGGGACGCGAGGTGGCATGCTGCTGCGCTTGCGGCTCTTCGGCTGGCGCAACGAGCGGCTCGGATTTTACGCGGTCAGCTTTGGCAGCCGCCGCGCGATCGCCTTTCCGATGCTCGGCAAAGTCGCCCTTGCTGCTGCGATCGACGATCTGCGGGTTGCCCGCGCCCGGCGCTTTTTCGGCCGCTCTGCCCGTTTGCCCGAAACGCACAGAATCAGCGGGATCGAGGCCGGCCAGCGTAAACCCCGCCGGGATCGGTATGGAAGCCGCGTCCGCAAGAGCAAATCTTTGTTGATTCACGGCGCCGAAGGGCGCAGCAAAAGCCGCCTTGTGCGCCCGCTCGGTGGCGGGCATCTGACGGCTCGCGAACCCTATCGCATCTTGCTGGCCGACATCGCTTGGCAGCAGCAAGAGTGTAAGGACACCGAAGCCAAAGGGGGCCGCAAGGCCGCCCTTTGGCGTCCTGAGTGACACAAGCATCAGCAGCTGATCCCCAGCCCCAAAACCTCAAGCATAGTCTTGCGTCGTCAAGGCGCCGTCATGGCGCAATTGCGACGAATTTTTTATTGCTGCATTAACCTTGCAATCGCGTTAATCGCGCGATGCTGCCGTAATATTGCCATCAAAATCGGGCCGGCGATCGGCGCGGAATAGCGAATAGGAAGCGAACAGGAGACCTATTCGCTACTCGCTATTCGCCGCTTTACCGATTGCTGCC
>CATPCO010000453.1 GCA_955652925.1 uncultured Xanthobacteraceae bacterium
CTGCGTCCTGATGATATCGCCTTCCTGCAATATACCTCGGGTTCGACTTCGGATCCGAAGGGGGTGATGGTCACACACAGGAACCTGATCGAAAACCTGGAAATGATGCGGCACGCCCTGGGCAATACCAGGCAGTCGATCTATGCGAGCTGGATTCCGCTCTATCACGATATGGGTCTCATCGCGAACGTCCTGCAATCACTTTACGTGGGCTCGCTCTGCGTGTTGCTCGCGCCGATGACATTCATGCAGCGGCCGTTGAGCTGGTTGCGGGCTATTCATCGGTATCGAGCGGAGGTCGCGGGAGCCCCGAATTTTGCCTTCGATTTGTGCGTGCAGCGATTTCGCGCCGACCAGATGCGGGATGTCGATCTGTCATGCTGGAAAGTGGCATTCAACGGCGCCGAGCCGGTACGGGCTGATACCATCGAGCGCTTCGCGGCGACGTTTGCGCCCTATGGCTTTGACCGGCGCGCCATGAATCCGCAATACGGGATGGCGGAAGCGACCGTGATGGTTTCGGCAGGCCCAAGACTGGCGGGGCCGGTGATCCGCACTGTTGGTCTTGACGCCTTTCGCTACAACGAGATCGCACCACCTGCGGGCGAGAGGGACAAGCACCGCATGGTGGGGTGCGGGCGCAGCGTCATCGGCGGGCGGCTCGCAATCGTGCATCCTGCGACGCGCCGCCTGATCGGATCCGACCGCATCGGGGAGATTTGGGTGAGCGGGCCGCACGTTTCCAAGGGCTACTGGCAAAACCCGGACGCGACCAGGGCGACCTTCGATGCGCGCATCGAGGGCGATCCCGGCGATGAATGTTGGCTGCGCACCGGTGATCTCGGCTTCATGGACCAGAGCGGTGAACTGTTCATCACCGGGCGAGCCAAGGACATGATCATCGTCCGCGGCATCAACTATTATCCACAAGACATCGAAAGCACCGTTTACAACAGCCATCCGGCGTTGCGCCGTCATTTCGGCGCCGTCTTCTCGGTGCCCGACGAAAGCGGAGAAAAGCTGGTGTTGGTGCAGGAGGTGGAACGCACCCAAAGGCGCGGACTAGACACGGAGGAGATCAAGGCCTGTATCCGTGAGGCGGTCGCGAACGAGCACGAGATTGCACTTGACTCGATTGTGCTCATTCCCCCTGGAGAAATTCCGAAAACCACGAGCGGGAAGATTCAGCGCAGTCTTACGCGCCAGATGTGGTTGCAGAACTCATTCGAGCCGATCGGCGCAGCGCGGAGTCAAGCCTGACGGGCTTTAAATAATGCCTCGCTGCCTGAGCGCGGTGAGCACTTCTCCCGCGAGCACGTCGGGGGGCTCTCTGCCGGCGGCGAGCACGAGTTCCGGCTGCGCGGGCGGTTCGTAGGGGCTGCCGATGCCGGTGAGGTTCGGCAGCTTGCCGGTGCGTGCAAGCTTGTAGAGGCCTTTCGGATCGCGCGCCTCGCAAATGTCGAGTGGCGTATCGACGTAGATTTCGAGGAATTCGTCCTCGCCGACAAGCCCGCGCGCCAAGCGGCGCTCGCTGCGGAACGGTGAGATGAAGCTGACAATGACGATCAGGCCCGCTTCCACCATCAGCTTCGCCACCTCGGCAACGCGGCGAATATTCTCGACCCGGTCCTCGTCGGTGAAGCCGAGATCGCGATTTAATCCATGCCGAATGTTGTCGCCGTCGAGCACGATCGTGTGATGGCCCGCACGATGCAGCGACTGCTCGAGTAAATCGGCAATCGTCGACTTTCCCGCCCCCGATAAGCCGGTCAGCCACAACACGCACGGCTTCTGACGTTTGAGAATAGCGCGCGCGTCCTTGTCGATCCGGAATGTCCGCCAATGGATGTTGGCCGCGCGGCGCAGCGCAAACGCAATCATGCCGCAGGCGACCGTCGCATTCGTCATCCGGTCGATCAGGATGAAGCCACCCAGGTCGCGGTTCTCGGCATAGGGATCGAACGCGATAGCGCGATCGAGCGCAACATTGCACAACGCGATCTCGTTGAGATCGAGGTGCTTGGCGGCGAGATGCTCACGCGTATTCACATTGATCTTGTACTTGAGCTCGGTGATCTGCGCAGGCACGAGCGCGGTCCCGGTCTGGAGGAGATAGGATCGCTCTGGCAGCATCGGCTGCTCGCTCATCCAGACGACATGGGCGGAAAACTGATCCGCGGTCGCGCAGCGCGCGTCATCGGCTGCAATGACATCGCCGCGGGTGATATCGATCTCCTCGCTGAATGTCAGGGTGACGGCCTGACCGGCCGCTGCCTCTTGGAGATCTCCATCGAAAGTGACGATACGGGCAACCTCTGCGGTTCTGCCGGCCGGCAGCACCGCCATGCGATCACCGGGATGCACAGAGCCCGACACGATTGTCCCGCAATACCCGCGCAATTGCGAGTTCGGCCGGTTGACCCATTGGACGGGCATGCGAAACGGCTTCTCTGACGCGCTCGACGTTATATCCACGGTCTCGAGATGCTCGATCAGGGTGGCGCCGCGGTACCAAGGAATCGCATCGCTTCCCCGCGTGACATTGTCGCCGTGGAGAGCGGACACGGGAATACACATGACGTTCGCAAGCCCGATGCTCGCGGCGAAGGCCTCATACTCCGCTTTGATGCGTTCAAACGCGGCTTCTCCCCAATCGAGCGTATCCATCTTGTTCACGGCGACCACAACGTCACGAATGCCAAAGAGGGCGGCGATATGGCTGTGCCGCCGGGTCTGGGTAAGAACGCCCTTGCGGGCATCGATGAGGAGGACGGCGAGGTCGGCAGTGGAGGCACCCGTTGCCATGTTGCGCGTGTACTGCTCGTGGCCGGGTGTGTCGGCGACAATGAATTTTCGCCGCGGGGTGGCAAAGTAGCGATAGGCCACGTCGATGGTGATGCCCTGCTCGCGCTCGGCTTGCAGGCCATCGACCAGCAATGCCATGTCGAGGTCGCCGCCGGTGGTGCCGAAACGGGAACTGTCCTCGGCAAGAGCGGCGATCTGGTCGTCGAACAGAAGCTTGCAGTCGTAGAGGAGGCGCCCGATCAAGGTCGACTTGCCGTCGTCGACCGACCCGCAGGTGAGAAAACGCAGAA
>CATPCO010000454.1 GCA_955652925.1 uncultured Xanthobacteraceae bacterium
AGCTTTTCGGCCGGCAATTACCCGAGCGCCTTCCCCGCGAACTGCCTGCTCAAAGGCAGCATCGGCACGGTGCCCGGGGAGGACCACGAGGGCGTGAAGAAGAGCCTGGTTGAACAGGTTGCACGCGCCGCCGCCGAAGACCCCTGGATGAAGCTGCATCCTCCCAAGGTACGGTTTGTCGGCTACGATGCCGAGGCCTCCGAGATTGCGCGCGACCATCCCATCGTTGCGACGGTTTGCAAGAACTACAAAGAGATCACTGGCCGAGAGCCCGAGATCAGCGGCCGTCAGGGTGCCGCGGATACGCGATTTCTCAATCTTTATGCCAGCACGCCGACAGTTATCTTCGGCCCCGGTTCCACCGCCGTCATGCATGCGGACGACGAATACGTCTCTATCGATGATTACATGACCGCCATCAAAGTCATGGCGTTGAGCATCTGCGACTGGTGCGGCACTGATTGAGCATCATGCTGGCGGACGATCCCGGCCACAATCTTGCCCGCGCGGAAGCACTGGCGCTGGTCGACTGCGATCTCAATGCCTTGATGCGCGCGGCGGCGCGGCGGCGCGACGCGGCGCACGGCACGATCGTTTCCTATTCGCGCAAAGTCTTCATTCCGTTGACAAAGCTCTGCCGCGACGTGTGTCATTACTGCACGTTCGCGCAGCCGCCGCGCCGGAATGAACGAGCTTATCTGTCCATCGACGAGGTGCTTGGCATTGCACGGGCCGGACGCGCCGCCGGATGCAAGGAAGCGCTGTTTACCCTCGGCGACAAGCCGGAATTGCGCTACCGCAGTGCCGCCGAAGAGCTGGCACGGCTGGGCCATGCAACCACGATCTCGTATCTTGCCGCAGCCGCGCGCGCTGTACTCGCCGAAACCGGGTTACTGCCGCACCTCAACCCCGGTGATCTGACCTCCTCCGATCTCGCCGACTTACGCGCGGTGTCCGTCTCGCAGGGCCTGATGCTGGAGAGCGCCTCGGAACGGCTGTGCGCGCGCGGCGGGGCGCATTACGGCTCGCCGGACAAGCATCCAGTCGCACGACTTGCGAGCATCCGCACGGCCGGTGAACAGCGGGTGGCGTTCACCTCGGGCATTCTGATCGGCATCGGAGAAACTCGCGAAGAACGCATCGACTCGCTCATTGCACTGCGCGCCAGCAACGACGTTTACGGGCATATTCAGGAAATCATCATCCAGAACTTCCGGCCGAAAGCCGGAACACGCATGGCGAATGCGCCTGCGCCGTCGCTCGACGAATTGCTCTGGACCATCGCGCTCGCGCGCCTCTTGTTTGAGCCATCCATGAACATCCAGGCCCCGCCCAATCTGACCCCGGGGGCGCTGCGCCATCTCGTGGATGCGGGCATCAATGATTGGGGCGGCGTCTCTCCGGTCACGCCCGATCACGTCAATCCGGAAGCGCCGTGGCCGCATCTCGACGCGCTCAAGCGGGCAACCAACGCGGCCGGCAAGGAACTGGTGGAACGGCTTGCCATCTATCCCGCATTCGCACGCCAACCTGACAAGTGGGTCGATCCTGCTTTGCAGACAAGGCTGCTGCAATGCATCGACGGCGACGGTTGGCCGCGCAGCGACGAATGGTCGCCCGGAACCGTTGCTCAGGTCCCCGCATGCCCTCCTCTCTCAGCGTCATCGCAGCGCACTGGACCTGACCTGCGCAAGATCATCATCAAGGCTGCAGCCGGCTCGGCTCTGAGCGAAGCGGAAATCGTGCGGCTGTTTCGCGCCCGTGGCGATGAATTCGCTCTCGTGTGCAACGCCGCCGACGAGCTGCGCGCTAAGGTTAATGGAGACGTGATCTCTTACGTCGTCACCCGCAACATTAATTATACAAACATTTGTTATTTCAAATGCCAGTTCTGCGCCTTCTCAAAAGGCAAGATGAGTGAGAATCTCCGCGGCCGTCCTTACGATCTATCGCTGGACGAAGTTGCCCGGCGCGCGGGCGAGGCCTGGTTGCGCGGCGCCACCGAAGTCTGCATGCAGGGAGGCATCCATCCGAGCTATACCGGCGCCAGGTACATCGATATTTGCAAAGCGGTGAAGGACGCGGCGCCGGACATTCATGTTCATGCGTTCTCGCCTCTCGAAGTGCATCAAGGTGCTGCGACCCTTGGAATACAGATCGAGACATTCCTGCAACGGCTCAAGGCCGCGGGCCTTGGAACGCTTCCCGGCACGGCGGCGGAAATTCTCGACGATGAGGTACGCGCCGTTCTTTGTCCCGACAAGATTCGCACCGAGCAATGGCTCAACGTCATGCGTACGGCGCACCGTGCGGGCTTGAAAAGCACGACCACAATCATGTTCGGGCACATGGATCATTACGAGCATTGGGCACGACACCTCCTGCGCATCCGCGCCCTGCAGGCGGAAACGGGCGGCTTCACCGAATTCGTCCCGTTGCCGTTCGTGCATATGGAAGCTCCCATATATCGCAAGGGCCGCGCCCGGCGCGGCCCCACGTTTCGCGAAGCCGTGCTCATGCACGCGGTCGCGCGCCTTGCGTTGCATCCGCTGATCACGAACATTCAGACTTCCTGGGTGAAGATGGGGCCAGAGGGGGTCAAAGCGTGCCTGCGCGCCGGGGCAAACGACCTCGGCGGCACCTTGATGGATGAAAGCATCACGCGCGCTGCCGGGGCGAGCCACGGCCAGGAAATGACGCCGGTCGAGATGGAGGACATCATCCGGTCGCTCGGGCGGCGGCCGCGCCAACGCACCACGCTCTATGGCGCCGCTGCAAAGTCTCGTCGCGAGGCTTCGTTTGCCGCATCATGCGCGCGAGCGCTACCCGCGACATTGTGAGATGAGTCTCGCCCTCGTCGATCCGGACATCGCCGACCACAAGCGCCGCCGTGCCGCCGTCAATTGCCTGCGCGCGGCCGGGGTGACTTTGCCCACCTGGAGCGAACTCGCCGATCCCGGGCTTATTCCTGGCGCGGTCTCGAGCAGTCTCAAAACGGTCGGTCCCGATGAAGCGAGTGAAAAAAACTTGTGGCGCGTGCATTGGTTCAACGATGCCGATCGCCGTAATCGCACGAGCGTTCCCGGCCATGTGGTTCTCCCGCCGGCGCTGACCGGAGTGAAGTCGCCGATCGCCGTTCTCATGGGACGGCGGTTTCCGTTGATCGGCGCGCACAAAGTGCTCGCCGCCTATGCCTGCCTGGTGCCTCGCCTGGTCACCGGCCAGTTTGATCCGAAGCACGATCGTGCCGTTTGGCCGTCCACCGGAAACTACTGCCGCGGTGGCGTCGCCATATCCCGTATCCTCGGCTGCCGGGGCGTTGCCGTGCTGCCTGCGGGGATGAGCCGAGAACGTTTCGAATGGCTGGAAGCGTGGGTTCGCGACCCCCAGGATATCATCCGCACGCCGGGCACCGAGAGCAACGTCAAGGAAATCTACGACAAGTGCGCGGAGCTTGCGCGCGACGGAAGAAATGTCATTCTCAATCAGTTTTCCGAATTCGCGAACTACCTCATCCATTATTGCTGCACGGGTGCCGCATTTGATCGGGTATTCTCGCATCTCAAGCAGGAGCAACCTGGGTGCCGGCTGGCGGCCTTCGTTTGTGCAACCGGCTCGGCCGGAACGATCGCCGCCGGCGACTACCTCAAATCGCGGCACGGAACGAAGATCGCTGCTGTTGAAGCGATCGAGTGCCCGACCATGCTGTGCAACGGATACGGGGCGCACAACATCCAGGGAATCGGCGACAAGCATATTCCACTCATTCACAACGTGATGAATACCGACATCGTTGTCGGCGTCTCCGAGCTTGCAACCGATTCGCTCAATCTTCTGTTTGGAGGAAACGTCGGACGCAGCTATCTCTCCGGACGGCGCGCGATCGACCCGCAGGTGATCAGCGCGTTCGACGACATCGGCATTTCCGGCCTGGCCAATATCGTTGCCGCCATCAAGGTCGCCAAGCACCTCGACTTCGGCG
>CATPCO010000455.1 GCA_955652925.1 uncultured Xanthobacteraceae bacterium
GCCGTTGAGGATGTAGCGGTCAGCCTTCCTCTCGGCGCGCGTCTTCATGGCGACGACGTCGGAGCCCGCGTCCGGCTCCGACATTGCAAGCCCGCCCACGTGCTCGCCGGAAATGAGCTTCGGCAGATAGCGACGCTTCTGCTCGTCATTGCCGTTACGGCGGATCTGATTCACGCAGAGATTGGAATGGGCGCCATACGAGAGCCCGACGGATGCGGATGCGCGCTAGACCTCCTCCATGGCCACGCAATGTTCGAGGTAGCCGAGCCCGGCGCCGCCCCATTCCTCCTCGACCGTGATGCCGTGCAGGCCGAGCTTGCCGAGCTCCGGCCAGAGATCGCGCGGAAAGCTGTTGCTGCGGTCGATCTCGTCCGCGCGCGGCGCAATCCTGTCGGCGGCAAAGTCGCGCACGCTCGCGCGCAGCATGTCGGCCGTCTCGCCGAGGCCAAAGTCAAAGCTGCGGAAATCGTTCACGCGCATGGGGGCAATCCATCCAGAGGATGATCTTTGTATACTTGTAGGGGCGGGTTTCAAACCCGCCCGATCTCGCCAGAAGTTGATCCAGAGGTATTGTCCGGGTCATGTATCGCAGGACAGAAGACGGACAACAAATGGGGCTAGCGCATGTTCCGCTGACGTCGACGCAGTCTCGGTCTACCTCTCCCCCGCAGGGGAGAGGTCGGAATGTGCGCGCTTCGCGCGCGCATTCCGGGTGAGGGGGTTACAAATCCCGAAGCCAATCCCCCTCACCCGGATCGCGCAAGCACGCGCGATCCGACCTCTTCCTCCGGGAGAGGTGCGCAAACTGCGAGGCCGCATCACGATCAACATGATCGAGATCTGGGCTAGCGCCTTCTTTCACGATCTCGGCGCAACCTCACGGCTCGTTTTTTTTGCGCGAGGGCGGGTTTGAAACCCGCCCCTAAATGTATCGCGCTCCGGGCGTGCCCGGTCACGCAACTAACCCTTGCCGCCTTACGCCCCCAGCACCTGCGCCAGGAGATCGAGCGCGGCTGCCGAAAACGCACGCATGTTGGCGACACGGTCGTTGCTGCCGGTCTCCAGCGTGATCGTCCGCTCGACCGGCCCGGCGACGGCGAGGCAGCAGTGCCCGGCCGCATCGCCATAGCGATTGCCGGTCGGTCCGGTCGCGCCGCTCTCGGCGAGCGCCCAGGTTGATGCGAAGCGTGCGCGCGCCGTTTGCGCCAGGAGCCGCGCATAGGGCTCGGTCGCGGCCCGCACGCCCAGTGCCGATATATCGGCGAGCTCCATCAGCGCCTTGCGTGCAGTCTGGGTATAAACGATCGCACCGCCGAGGAAATAGGCCGAGGCGCCTGGCAGCGCGAGCAGCGCTGCCGAAACGAGACCGCCGGTTGATGATTCCGCCACGACAATGGTCTCGCGGCGGTCCTTGAGGAGCCGGCTCGCTCGCTCCGCGCGCGCCAACAAATCCTGCATGAGTGCTCACGTCCTTCTGTTTGCGTGCTGTGCATGCTCTTTAACTGATTGCATCTCCCAGCGATTGCGTCCACGAAATCGATCGGGTTACGGTAGTTGGACACATAGCGAGAGTTGTCATGGCAAAAAAGCGCCCGCCGAAAATAACAAACGGCAAGGGAGGCAGCTACCGCGACATCCTTTACCAGGTGACGGATCAGGTCGCGTGGGTGACCATCAACCGGCCGCGCGTGCTCAATGCCTTTCGCGAGCAGACGCTCGATGAGCTGATCGACGCGCTGCGGTCAACGCGCGAGGATCCGTCGATCGCCTGCGCGGTGGTCACCGGCGCCGGCGACAAAGCGTTCTCCGCCGGCGGCGATTTCTACGCCATGAAGCGGCTCAACTGGATCAATGCTGCCATGTGGAACGACCGCATGCAGGGGCTCGCCATGACCATCCGCGGCCTGCCCATTCCGGTCATCGCCATGGTGAACGGCTGGTGCATGGGCGGCGGCCATGAGCTCGCGCTCTGGTGCGATCTGGTGATCGCGTCCGAGAATGCCGTGCTTGGGCAGACCGGCGCGCGGGTGGGCGCCTGTCCGACCGTGGGCGCCACGCAATACCTTCCCCGCATCATCGGCGAGCGGCTTGCGCGCGAGATGATCTTCTGCGCGCGCCGTTTCAGCGCGCAGGAAGCAGCCGAGATCGGACTCATCAACAAATGCGTGCCGCAGAGCGATTTGCGCCGCGAGACGCTCGCCTGGTGCGAGACCATCAAGGGCCACAGCCCGCAGACTTTGCGCATGACCAAGAAGAGCCTGAATTTCGAATCCGACCTGCTTTATGCCTCCTGGCAGCACGGGATGGAGCTGCTTGCCCACGTCTGGGGCTCGGCGGAGAGCCTCGAAGGCATGAACGCCTTCCTGCAGGGACGCAAACCGGACTTTCAGAAATTTCGCATGCGCAACAAACGCGAGCTGGAAGAATATCTCGATGGCTGCGCCAGGGACCTCAACGCGTCACCCTCCATGCGCAGGAAATCGAAATGACGCAGGCAGCGATAGACACCGCAACGGCCGCAGCCGGCCCGCTGGCCGCAATTCGCATCATCGATCTCACGCGCATCCTCGCGGGTCCACTCTGCACCATGATGCTAGGCGACATGGGCGCCGATGTCATCAAGATCGAGCCGCCTGGGAAAGGCGACGATACCCGCAGCTGGGGGCCGCCCTTCGCAGGGGAGGAGGCCGCTTATTTTCTCGGCGTGAACCGCAACAAGCGCTCCGTCACGCTCAACATGGCAGCTCCTGCCGGGCAGAAGATTCTCGCCGGCCTCATCGATAGGGCCGATGTGCTCATTGACAATTTCCGGCTCGGCACGCTGGAGAAATGGGGCTTTACGGACCAGTGGTTCGAACGCTTAGCCCCGCGTCTTATTCGCTGCTCCATCACAGGCTATGGATCGAACGGCCCAAAGGCGGCGCTGCCCGGCTACGATTTTGTCCTGCAGGCGCAATCAGGCCTGATGAGCATTTGCGGTGAGCCCGATGGCCAACCCACTAAATACGGCGTTGCCATTGTCGATGTGTGCACCGGCATGCTGGCGAGCAGCACCATTCTCGCGGCGCTGCATGCGCGCGAGCGCACCGGGAAGGGCCAGAAGGTCGAGCTTTCGCTCTACGAGACGGCGCTCTCCATGCTCATCAACGTGGCC
>CATPCO010000456.1 GCA_955652925.1 uncultured Xanthobacteraceae bacterium
CTGTGATTACTGCGGTCGGCAGCACCTCACCGCTTGCGATCTTCGGCAGCCATTTGCGCTTCTGTTCTTCGCTGCCGCTGCCTGCAATCAGCTCTGCAGCGATCTCCGATCGGGTGCCGAGCGAGCCAACCCCGATGTAACCGCGCGAGAGCTCTTCGGAAACGACGCACATCGATTCCTTGCCCAGCCCGAGCCCACCGTATTCCTCCGCAATCGTGAGGCCGAAGACGCCGAGCTCTCCCATCTGGGCGATGACGGCGGCTGGAATGTAGCTGTTTGTGAGATGCCACACCTGCGCATGCGGCACGACATCTCCATCGGCGAACTTTCGCATCTCCTCGCGGATGCTTGTGAGCGTCTCGTCAAGGCCGCAATCCCCGACCGTGGCGCCGTCCTCGCGCATCAGCTCAATCAGCCGTGCTCGCCGCTCGGCGTTGCTGCTCATCAGCGCTTCGAGCGGACCGCCCAAATGATGTATTACGCTTTTTGCCGGCAGCCCGAGATCGGCGGGTCGCGTCATCTCCCCCGGGCTCATCGGAATGCCACCCGCGATCTGAGCGAGATATTCGCCGATGCCGATCTCGATCAGCAGCTCTTCGGCCGCGCCGAGCCCATCCGCGGCGTGGAGACGTTCGGCAAGCGCCGCAAGCTGGCGAATCGCCTCGACATAGGTCGCAAACCAGGCAAGCCCGTGGGTCGCGCGTTGTTCACGGTCGAGCAGGCGATCCACGATATGATCGTCGGCCGTCACCCGCTGGCGGACGGCCGCCATCGCTTCAGCGAGCAGCGTTTCGGCTGCGCGCATGGCCGCCCGCGACAGTGCGATGAGCTTTACTCCCGCGTCGCGGCGCCCGGTCCTGTTCAAGCCTTGCTCCTGTTTGCGGCTCGCGGCCTGCATGTGCAGTACGACCGTTGCGAGAAGTTCTGATAGAACGGGGCGCGATGGAACGCGGCGGGCGGAAGCCGCCCAACGGATCGATGCGACGCTACTTTGCCATAGCCCTCGAGGCCTACCAGCGGTTCCTTGCCGACGACGGCTGGGCCATTGCCAGTCACATCGCGCTCTCGGCGCTGATGGCCATGTTTCCGTTTTTTATTGTGCTCACCTCGCTGGCAGGCTTCTTCGGATCGGCAGATCTTGCCGATGAGATCGCAAATCTGCTGCTCGCGACATGGCCGCAGGAAGTGGCGCGGCCGCTTGCGAACGAGATACATGACGTGCTCACGACCGCGCGCACGGGAGTCTTCACGCTCGGAGTCGTTCTCTCCGTCTTTTTCGCCTCGAGCGGCGTGGAGAGCCTTCGTATCGGCCTCAACCGGGCCTATGAGCTCGTCGAGACCCGGAACTGGATTGTTTTGCGGCTGGAATCGATCGGCTATGTGCTGATCGCTGCTCTCGCCCTTCTGGCGTTGGGATTCCTCGTCGTCCTCGGACCGCTTCTGTTTCGAACGTTCGCTCGCCATGTCCCTTGGGTGCGACCATGGCATGAAGTGACCTTCACATTTTTCCGGTTCGCGCTTGCTGCCCTTGTCCTCACCGTCGCTCTCATCGTCGCCCATAAGTGGATCCCGGCGGGCCGCCGGCGCATGAGCGAGATCGTTCCCGGCATTGCGGCGACACTCTTTCTCTGGCTCGCCGCCGGGGTTGGGCTTGGGCGTTATCTCGACGAGTTTTCCTTCAGCTACGTCAACACCTATGCGGGTCTTGCTTCGGCCATGATGGCGCTCGTGTTTCTCTACTGGACGGCCACGATTTTCATCTATGGTAGCGAGCTCAATGCAGCGCGGCTGCGCGCACGCCACAGACCCGCGAACGCGATAACCGATGACACGTGAGCGGGGATCGAGCGGGATGATCTATTCCCTCGCCGCCTCGATGGCATCATCCAATGTGCGCAAACCTGTCCGGGGCGCGTTCACCAGGACGGCCATGTTGCCCGGCGGGTGGCGGTTGGTGCGCATCAGCTCGTGCGCGTGGGGAATCTTGTCCCACGCAAACACGTGGCTCATGCACGGATCGATGCGACGATCGATGACAAAGCGATTGGCTGCCGAGGCTTGCTTGAGATGGGCAAAATGGGAGCCCTGGATGCGTTTCTGGCGCATCCAGACGTAACGCGCGTCGAACGTAATGTTGTAACCGGAAGTGCCCGCGCAGAAGACCACCATGCCGCCGCGCTTGACCACCAGGCAGGACACCGGGAACGTCGCTTCACCGGGATGCTCGAACACGATGTCCATGTCGCGTTTGCCGGTGATGTCCCAGATCGCCTTGCCGAACTTTCGCGCCTCTTTGACCCAGACATCGTAATCGGGGCTGCCGACCTTCGGCATCTGGCCCCAGCATGAAAAATCGGTGCGATTGATGACGCCTTTCGCTCCGAGCTGCATCACGTAATCGCGCTTGCTTTCGTCCGACACGATGCCGATGGCATTGGCACCGGACGCGGCGGCGAGCTGCACGCCGAATACCCCCAGTCCCCCCGAGGCACCCCACACCAGCACATTGTCTCCGGGCTTCATGGTGTGGGGAGGATGGCCGAACAGCATGCGATAGGCGGTGGCCAGTGTAAGCGTGTAACAGGCGGCCTCTTCCCAGGTGAGATGCGCCGGCTTGGGCATGAGCTGGCGCGACTGCACGCGGCAGAACTGCGCAAACGAGCCATCCGGGGTCTCGTACCCCCAGATGCGTTGCGACGCTGAGAGCAACGGATCGCCGCCGTTGCACTCCTCGTCGTCGCCGTCATCCTGATTGCAGTGGACAATGATTTCGTCACCGACTTTCCAGCGGCGAACCTTTGGGCCGCACGCCCACACCACGCCGGAGGCATCCGAGCCCGCGATGTGGAATGGATTCTTGTGAACATCGAGCGGAGAAATGGGCACGCCGAGACCCGCCCAGATGCCGTTGTAGTTCACGCCGCCGGCCATGACATAGACGAGCACCTCGTCTTCCCCGATCTGCCAGGTCGGCAGCACTTCAAGCCGCATTGCGCTCTCGGGCGGGCCATGGCGCTCCTTTCGGATCGCCCAGGCATGCATCTGGCTCGGAACATGGCCGAGCGGGGGGATCTCGCCGACGGCGTATCAGCTCTTCAGGCCTGAGGATGGGAGGGGGGTAGGTCTTGCGAGCGCGGGCATGGCGCCCTCCGCAATGTCTGTGGCCGCACAACTCTGCCCCATTTTATGCTGCGCCGCAATAATGAACGCAGACCGGCCCCGGGGAGTTCCTGACAACGCGCCGGGCTTGCACTATGCTTGCTTTTGCAGCGCAGCATCAGGGGCCGCGCTGAGCATCAGGGAGGGTATCATGATTGGTGTAGACAGCATCATTATCATGCTGATTGTCGGGGCGATTGCCGGCTGGTTGGCGGGCAACATTGTGCGCGGCTTCGGCTTCGGGCTCCTCTGGAACATGATCATCGGGATCGTCGGAGCATTCATCGGCGTTTGGTTGCTGACCCGATTGGGTTTTGCTCCGTTCGCCGGTTTCGTCGGATCCATCGTCAATGCGGTCATTGGCGCGGTTATATTGCTGCTCATTGTCGGATTTATCAGGCGTTGAGTCGTCCAAGGTCAAGTCGTCCAAGGTCATGAGCCGGGAGCGCGACAAAGCCTGGATCTTCCGCACCTACGCCGGCCATTCAACGGCGCGCGAATCGAACGCGCTCTACCGTAAGAACCTTGCCAAGGGGCAGACCGGGCTTTCTGTTGCTTTCGATCTGCCCACCCAGACCGGATACGACAGCGATCATCCCAGCGCCAAGGGAGAGGTCGGCAAGGTCGGAGTTCCGGTCTCCCACCTCGGTGACATGCGTGCGCTGTTCGAGGCCATTCCGCTCGGCAGCATGAACACGTCGATGACCATCAATGCGACTGCGGCCTGGTTGCTTGCGCTCTATGTCGCGCTTGCCGACGAACAAAATGTCGAGCGCGGCAAACTCCAGGGCACGACGCAGAACGACATCATCAAGGAATATCTCTCGCGCGGCACCTATGTATTTCCGCCCGCGCCTTCCATGCGGCTTACCAGGGACGTGATTCTTTTCACCACCCGGGAAATGCCGAAGTGGAATCCCGTCAATGTCTGCTCCTATCACCTGCAGGAAGCCGGCGCGACGCCGGTGCAGGAGCTCGCGTTCGCGCTTGCGGCAGCGATCGCAATTCTCGACGCCGTAAAAGCATCGCGGGCGGTCGAAGCGAATGCGTTCGGAGACGTGGTCGGGCGTATTTCATTTTTCGTCAATGCGGGTCTTCGCTTCGTCACCGAGCTCTGTAAGATGCGCGCCTTCGTCGAGCTCTGGGATGAGATCACTGCCGAACGTTACGGCGTCGAGGACCCCAAGCAGCGGCTGTTCCGGTACGGGGTGCAGGTCAACTCGCTCGGCCTGACCGAGCAGCAGCCGGAAAACAACGTCACCCGCATTGTGCTTGAAATGCTCGCGGTCACGTTGTCGAAGCGCGCGCGGGCACGCGCGGTGCAGCTTCCGGCCTGGAACGAGGCATTGGGCTTGCCGCGGCCGTGGGATCAGCAGTGGTCGCTGCGCATGCAGCAAATCCTGGCCTACGAGACCGATCTGCTCGAATTCGATGACATCTTCGATGGCTCGCCGGTCATCGCCGAGAAGGTGAAAGAGCTCAAGCGCGAGGCAAAGGAAGAGCTTGCCCATATCGAGGCGCTGGGCGGGGCGGTGGCCGCCGTCGAGCAGGGCTATATGAAGCGTCAACTGGTCGAGTCCAACACGCGGCGCGTCGAGATCATCGAGCGCGGCGAGCAGACCGTGGTGGGGGTCAATCGCTTTCTCGAGACCGAACAATCACCGCTGTCTGGCGCTGCCGGCAGCGCGCTCACGGTGTCCCCTGAGGCCGAGGCCGAGCAGATCGAGCGCCTTGCGGTTTGGCGTGCGAGCCGGGATGCGCGCGCGGTCAGGGCTGCGCTCGATTGCCTGCGTGCAGCTGCCAAGGAAGGTCGCAACATCATGCTCGCTTCGATCGATTGCGCGAAAGCGGGAGTGACCACTGGCGAATGGGGTTTCGCGTTGCGCGAGAGTTTCGGGGAGTATCGGGCGCCAACCGGAGTAGGGCAGGCGATCCGCAACGAAACGAGCGGGCTCGACGGTCTGCGCGAAGAAGTAGACCGGGTATCGCGCAAGCTTGGCCGGCGTCTGAAATTCGTCGTGGGCAAGCCCGGTCTCGATGGCCACTCCAATGGAGCCGAGCAGATTGCGGGCCGCGCGCGCGATGCCGGAATGGATGTGGTGTATGAGGGCATTCGAATGACGCCGGCACAGATCGTCGAAGCGGCACGCACGCAGCACGCCCACGTGGTCGGGCTTTCGATCCTGTCCGGGTCGCATCTTTCCGTCGTCCGGGAGGTGATCGAAAGGATGGAAGGTGCAGGGCTCCGGGATATTCCTGTCGTGGTCGGCGGCATTATTCCGCCCGAGGATGCGCAAGCGCTGCGGGAGGCCGGCGTGGCCGGCGTCTACACACCCAAGGATTTTGAGCTAAACCGCATCATGGCTGACCTCGTGCGCATCGTGGAGCATGGCGCCGAGCGCGCAGCGGTAGGGCGCAAAGGCGCCGTGACGGCTGTTGACAGCAACACACCCGGTCTGGCGCCGTGCGCAGGCGGCGGAGGCGGGACGTGAGCACGGCGCGCGCAAACGTGAAAGGATGCGCGAATAGTCCCTCAGGCGCCCGCCTTTGCCCCAGGCTGCGCGAATCATTCCTAGTTGTGGCGGGACTGCCACAGCGCTCGAAAGCCCAAGGTTTTCGCTGAAAAAACAAGGGTTGCTTGAATGCCGGCGCTGAGTACTTGAGCGTGGCGCTGCTCCAGGCATCTTGACTCCGCTCGCAACCGACACGAGCGTGCCACCTTTGAGGCGCAACGGCTTGGTCGAGTAAGCAGCACTTGAGTGCGGGGCGGGGATGAAAGTCGTGCGTATACTTGCAGCTGCGCTCGCGGTTGCGACCCCGCTTTCGATCGCCGCGGCCGCTGATATTCCGGTCGAGGGCGCGATCTATGAGCCGCGGCCCGTGGCCGTGATTTTCAGATGGACCGGCGTCTACGTCGGCCTTCATGCCGGTGGCGGGGGCGGATTCATACAGGAAAACTCGCAGCAGTTTCCCGTCCCGCCGGCAGCTTTGGGTCCGTCGGCCCCCGGGAACGGAACGTTAGCTCCCTTGCCCACCCGCGTTGATATGAGCGGGGAGATCGCCGGGGGACAGGTCGGGTTGAATTATCAAACCAATTGGCTGGTCATCGGGTTTGAGGGTCAGGCGAGTTGGACGAACCTCAATGGCAGCACGGCTTGTATTGTAACTGCGGCCCCGCCGGTGACGGTCACCGGTGGGAACTGTACGTCCAAAATCGACGCACTCGGCACTGTCGCGGCCCGGCTCGGGGTCGCATTCGATCATCTCCTGCTCTATGGCAAAGGCGGTGCCGCCTGGGCCAATAACGGGTATCAAATCAAGATTAATCTGGCGCCCGGCACCCTTGTTTTCAGCACCAATCAGCTGCAATGGGGTTGGATGCTCGGCCTCGGTGCTGAATATGCCTTTACCAACAATTGGAGCGCCAAGATCGAATACGATTACATGGATATGGGCACGCGTGCGCAGCGGTTTACCGACTCGATCGGCGGGAATGTTTTGATTGATACCGACATCCGCGAACGGCTCAACATCGTCAAGGTGGGTGTAAATTACCGGTTCGGAGTGAACCCGATCCTGGTCAAGTGAAATCAGCCGCGTTTGAATACTCGCGCCCGGCGGACCTTGCCGAGGCCTGCGCGCTCCTGGCACAGGAGGATGATGCTCGTCTGATCGCGGGCGGGCAGACGCTGGTGCCGCTGATGGCCATGCGGCTTGCCCGTCCGAAGCGGCTGATCGACATTGCACGGCTGCCTGAGCTTGCCTTTGTTCGGAAGGAGGATCGTCAAGTCACCATCGGCGCCACGACCAAACAGTGCGTCGTCGAACGCGATCTGCTCGTGCGCGCCGATGTGCCGCTGCTCGCAAAGGTGATGCCCTTCGTCGGTCATGCCGCAACCCGCGCGCGTGGCACGGTCGGCGGCTCGCTGGCCAATGGCGATCCAGCAGCCGAGATTGCGCTTGTCGCCGTCACGCTCGGGGCGGCCCTGGTCTATCGAGAAGGGGATGCGACCAGGGAAATCGCCGCGAGTGCGTTCTTCACAGGGCCGATGCTGACGGCGCTCCCTCCGGCGGCGTGCCTGACTTGTGTTCGCTTTCCGGTCTGGAAAGACGCGCGGGTGGGTTTTCACGAGGTGAATGCGCGGCGCAGCGATTTCGCGTTTGCGTCGGCTGCGGCGCAGATCGTTGTTGATGAAGATGGTATATGCCGGCGGTTCGCGCTCGGCATTGGCGCAGTCACGCCTGTGCCCCTGCGCCTTGATAGGCTTGCGGAAGCACTGATCGGTACGCGCATTGAGGAGAAGAGATTGCGCGAGCTGGCGCGGGCAGCGCTTGCCGAAATAGAGCCGCTCTCCGACCTGCATGCTTCGGCTGATTACCGCCGGCGCGCCGCGGCTACTCTCATGGTCCGCGCCATCGCAGAGGCTTATCGTTCTGCCCAGGGGCAGGCGTCCCGTGCGCATTGATCTCTCCGTCAACGGCGAGCTACACGCGCTCGACGTCGAGCCGCGCATGAGCCTGCTCGACTGTTTACGCGAACGCTTGCTGCTGACCGGCGCGCACGCCGGGTGCGAGCATGGCGTATGCGGCGCATGCACCGTTCTTCTTGACGGCACGCCTGTGCGATCGTGCCTGATGTTTGCGGTGCAAGCGGACGGCTATGCCATCACCACGATCGAAGGCATCGCGCCGGGGCCAGGGGAGCTTTCGCCCCTGCAAGATGCCTTCTGCGAAACGCATGGCATGCAGTGCGGCTACTGTACCCCGGCCATGATCCTCGCCGCGCATGCGCTGCTGATCCGAAATGCCGCCCCGACGCGCGAGGAAATTATCGAGGCGATCTCCGGCAACATCTGCCGCTGCACCGGCTATGCGCAGATCGTCGAAGCCATTGCGCTTGCCGCCGAGCGCATGCGCGGCCTCAACCAGCCGGCGAGCCAGACGTGAGCGCGAAATCCTTTCGTTTCATCTCCACCGACCGGCGCGTGCGCGAGGATCGCCGCTTTGTCGCGGGCAAAGGCCGGTTCGCCGGCGATATCGTGCTTCCCGGCACGCGGCACGTCGCGCTGATCACGTCGCCATATCCCGCCGCGCGCATTCTCGCCATCCACAAGGCGGATGCACTCGCGGTAACGGGCGTGCATTACGTGCTGGATGGGCGCGAGCTGGCCGGTGCGACGCAACCGCTGTTGGCCGGTCTCGATACCCCCAAGGTCCCGCGCCGGCCGCTCGCCGTCGACGTGGCGCGCTATGCGGGCGAGTGGGTGGCCGCCGTCGTCGCCGACACCCGGGCGCTTGCCGAAGACGCGGCCGAGCAGGTCGCGGTGGACTATGAGCCGCTGGCGTTCGTGCTCGACGGCGAAGAAGCTTTTGCGCCGGCAAGCCCGCCGGTGCACGCGGAGCATGGTTCAAACGTGTTGCTCGATCGCACCTTTACTTGGGGCGAAGTCGAGAGGGATTTTTCCGAAAGCTCCCATTGGCTTTCGTTGCGCCTGAAATGGGGGCGCAGCTCGACCGTGCCGGTGGAGACCTTTGCCGTGCTCGCGAGCTGGGATCCCTGGCGGGAAATCCTGGACGTGTTTGCCTCGGTCCAGATGCCGCGCTTTCCCGATCAGATCGCGCTCGCGCTCAAGCTGCCGGGCTCCGGCGTTCGTGTTCATAACGACGTCGATGTCGGCGGCAGCTATGGGGTCAAGCGCGGCATCAAGCATGCCGTGCTGGCGGGCTATCTTTCGCGCCGACTCGGCTTCCCGGTGCGGCTGATCGAAGACCGCCTTGAGAACATGCGCGGCGGGGATGGCCACGGCCCCGAGCGCAATTTCGACGTGGAGGCGGCCTTCGATGAGCGCGGCGTCATCCATTCTTTGAAGCTGCGCGCGCTCGACAACGTCGGCGCCTATGCCGGGCGCTCGCCCTTCCAGCTTGGAAAACCCATCGGCGCCATTGTCGGCCCCTATCGCATCAACAGCGTGCAATACCGCGCCATTGCGGTTACTTCCAACAAGACCGTGCAGGAGGCCGTGCGTGCCTTCGGCCAGGCGCCGACCAATTTTGCGCTCGAGCGCACCATCGAGGAGGTCGCGCGGCATCTTAATCTCGATCGCCTGGAAGTGAGGCGGCGCAATCTCATTCGTGCCGAGCAGTTTCCGTACCTCATTCCAAGCGGCACGACCTATGATAGCGGCGACTATCACGCGGTGATCGACAAGGTGCTGGCGCGCGCCGATTACGCAGAGTTGATTGCCGAACGCGACCGGCTGCGCAGCGTGGGCTTGCTCGCCGGCATCGGGATGGCCGCCTGCCTGGAGCCGAGCGGCGCCAATTCGACCTTCGAGCCGTTGCTCAATCCCAACAACGAGACCACCACCTACGCCGATTCATGCCGGATCAATGTCGATGTCAGCGGCGCCGTCACCGCGACCATCCATACGCTCTCCGCGGGGCAAGGACATGAGACTCTCGTCGGCTGCGTGATCGGGGAAGTGCTCGAGATCGATCCCGATTGCATCCGCGTGGTGCGGCCGGATACGCTCGCCTCGCTGCCGAGTCAGAGTCCGGTCGGCAGCCGCATGGCCATCATGCTGGGGGGTGCGGCATTCCATTGCGCGCAGAAGCTCAGGCAGCGGCTCGTCGCCATTGCGGCCCATGATCTGGGGATCACGCCCGAGCAGGCCAGATATGAAAACGGCAATGTGTCCGATGCGAACGCTCCGCAGCATCGGCGCACCTGGACCGAGCTCGTCACCATTGCACACAGGCACTTTCATCGCCTGCCTGCCGGTACCGAGCCGGGGCTCGCCTTCATGCATGTGATGCAGGTGCCGGCCGGCGGAAAGCTCCCGACGCCCGATGGCCGCGTGCAGATGTACCCCTGTTTCGCGTTTGAGTTTCATCTTGTTCTGATGACGATTGATCCCGATCTCGGAAAACCCGAGTTCGTGCGCTATTTCGTCGGTCATGACTGCGGCACCGTGATCAATCCCAAGATCGTGCGCGGAATGACGATGGGCGGCATAGCGCACGGGATCGGCGCGGCGCTCTATGAGGAGTTTGCCTACAACCCGGACGGGCAGCTCCTGGCCCAGACCTTCATGGATTATCTGCTCCCGTCGGCGCACGAGATTCCGCCGGTCGAGATCGTCCATCACGTCACGCCTTCGCCGCACACCGTGTTCGGACAGAAAGGCTCCGGCGAATCCGGCTATCTCGGCGCGCCGGCGGCCATTGCCAGCGCGGTCAATGATGCGCTCGCCCCGCTCGGCATTGTGGTGAACAGCCTGCCCATCAAGATCGCGCAACTCGGGGACATGATTGCCAAGGCGCGCAATTCGTAAATCCGCGCCATGTCAAGTCGGCGTTGCATCGCCGACCATGGCGCCTTGCGTGCTGGCAACCCATTCGCACAGCCCGCCCGGCTTCATTCCCAGAATCTGAATGACGTTTTCCGGCACAATTTTTCGCGACAGGATTTTTCCGTTCGGCTGATTTTTTCGCAAGCATTGTCGAGCTTTGATTTCGTCCGGCTCAGCTACCATGAATTGGCGCACGCTGCCGCTGTCCTCAAGCCAGAATTGCCATCCTCCAGAACTCTCCATCAAGTAGTCCAATCCATTTGTGCGGGCACGGTTGGAGTGGTGTCTGCAATTGGTATGTTTTGGGCGCGCTAGTTGGCCCGGGCGCTCGAACAAGAGATTCCAATGGCGGAAAGGAATTGCCAGCAGGCGGCGCCGGGCTGTGCACCTGCGAGACCAGGCATGTCCCGCAGCAAGGGCTGCACGGTATGTGTTGGCGGCAGATTGACCGTGAAGCTTCGTGCATCGAGCTCATGGTAACGCTCGGAATCTTCAATCGTGGGCGAGAGAAGACCGTCAAGCCTGCAAAATTCTTGGCGCTCTGCGTCTTCGAGTCCGTCGAAGCCGTGCACAAGCCGGGCATCGGCTGATAAGACATATTTATGCGGGATTACATTGGCGAGTTCGCCGCAATTTCCGAGGACGCAAACAAGGAAATAGTGCTCGCCGGCTTGGGCGCCGGCGAGCAAACTTTGGCGACCTGCCCCATATCCCCTGAAGCAGACCCAATCGTGCCAGGACAATTTCGCCCACAACATGCGGCATTCATCCCAATGCAGGATGACCGTGTTGTCGGGCCTCCCTTTCATTATTGTCTCCCGGCTTGGCGTGATGAGAACAATTCCACGCCTTCTTGACGATGAGGCCCCCCATCGCGCGCATTACTGCGGACAACCGAGCGCGACGGAGCGCCCAGACCGGTCGATTAGCCAACCTTGAGGTTCTCTGCCGACTCCTTGCCGCGGTTGCTCACGACTTCATATTGAACGATCTGACCCTCGTTTAGGGTGCCCAGGCCCGCACGCTCGACAGCGGAAATATGGACGAATACATCCTTGCCGCCGCCCTGCGGCTGAATGAATCCGTATCCTTTGGTCGGGTTAAACCATTTCACGGTTCCTGTTGCCATCTTCGTCTCCTTGCATTGAGTTCAGGTTAGCCATCGCACGACGGTAGAGTGTCCGAGTTTTGGGGAATGACTTGAGAGCGGCCCAAAACTGGGAGCTTGGCAAGGCAGACCGAAAACTTGGTGAGTTTATTTTACAACTGCGGGGTGCGGGTGGTCAATGCGCGAGCCCGCGACCTGCACAGACCGATTGTCGGAACCTTCGATGTCGCCTACCGGTGAGCCATCACAACGTCTTTTGTTTTTCGCCACATTCCTTACACGTGTATGGCACCCGAACCTGCCCGGGGGCTGCTGAGACGCGATTTGGCGCTCCGCACTTTCCGCATTTGGTCTCTATGCGAGTCTGACCCTGCTTAACGGTGACGGTTTTGCGCTCCAATGCTTCCTTCACCAAGCGTTCAGTCTCCTCGCGCATCGCTTGTTTTGACATTTCCCGCCTTTTTGCTTTCTACACCCAATGTCCTACATGCGGTCGTGGACGTCGGCAATGGGGCGTGGTGGGAGCAGCTTGAGCGTTTGACCTCGATTCTCGTTCGCCAGGTATGGGCGCCATTGCCCGGTTTGAGAAAACGTCGCTTGTTGCCAAGCTCAAAGCGGCGCGGGATCGCAAGAAAGCGAAGTGATCGCCGTTCGAGCAAACCAGCTTCCGCGCGTGGTGAGCCGCGCCGATGCACTTCTGCCGAGCACGGTGACCGTCAACATGCCGTCGCGACTCAGGTCTGCAACTGTCATTCCGGCGACAGGTTTATCGTCGGCGGCGGCAGCTTCGGAAACCCATACGCCGTATCGCTTGTGCAGAGTGCCATCGCCCTTTAAGCAGGCGATAAGAGCGGCCCGCTTAGCGGGTGAGAGAATTTCTATCGGGGCGAGCTGCTCATTGGATGCGAGCTGCTGCCCAGAAGCGGATACAATCGGCGCACGGTACAACTCACGGGCTTTTTTTTGAAACATGATGATGTGCCCTCCCTTCAAAAAACACGAATGCTCGGCCCACCGAGCCCGGGAGACTCGAATACGACAAGTGGCGGTGCGCGAGTGAGTTGCAAAAATCCCGTATCCCCAGAATAAGGTGAGTCGTCCACTGAAACCGGCGGCTTTGTCTCGCTCTCCTTTTCGAATCGATGATCGAGACCGACGGTAAGCGGAAGAAGTCGGGATTTTCGGCACGATGGCGTATGCGCCCAATGCCGGTTATGCGCCAGCGGCGAGGTCGTGGGTCAGTTTCAATAAGGCAGTCAATCCCGCCTGCGCTCTTGCTCGATCTCTTGCTTTTGGCGAGCTAGTTCCTGCCATTGCCGAGCGCATTCGATAAACGCCGCCCTGGCATCGTGGTCTTTTGCCTGCGAAGCCATCCATTCGCATTCCCTAGCTCTGTCGAGGCATTGCTGAACGCTGTAGGTCATGCGGCAGCCCTGCGCTTTTCGCAGGCTTCGATCATGTCGACCACATCCGACATTTCCCAAAGCCGATTCGTGACGCCAGCGGCCGTCGCACGAGTGACGCGAAGCTTTTGATGGATGCGAACGAAATTATAGCGATGATGTGATTCTCGGGGGTGCTTGTTCATCGCATCCACAGCATCGACACAGCAAAAGCGGCGGCAAGGCCCATGACGAGGCTGCCCGTTAGAATCCGCACCCGGGCGTCCATGTCCCCACTATGCCGCCTTCACCCCCGAACTCCAAGCAGGTCGCCCCGGCTCAAACTGACCCACTACCAGGAAAATCAGCGATTGCCTTGTGCGGGGACGGCTAAAAATGGCTTGGGAAGCTGCTGTTCTAGCATTGAACTACGCCCGCACAGCGATGCGCATTTTTTTGCGCGCTTTTGCCGATTGTCGCGAGCGGGCAAACGATGGGCCAATTCCCGCGCCCGCTTCAATCCCACCGCCGACGGTCCACGGCCCACTGCGTCCAATCAAACTTGTAGTTGAGGCCGAGGCGAATGATGTCGTCGGTGACGCGATGATTATACGTGAACGTCAGCGGCATTGAGTTGAAGAGCAGGTTCGCCGCGCCGCCCGATACCTTGCCGAAGTCGAGGTGCAGGTACTCGACCCTGCCGGTCAGATTGCCGCCGAGATGACGCTCGACGCCGGCGCCCGCGCTCCAGCCCACCTTGTACGTCCATTCGTCGATGGTCGTTGCCGCCGGGCTGGTGCTGCTGAGC
>CATPCO010000457.1 GCA_955652925.1 uncultured Xanthobacteraceae bacterium
AACCATGACTCAGGACTCTGATTCAGGCGACGCGGCCGGTGACGCGGGACCTACAACCGACAGTGATGCACTATGGCCGCCTAAGGTAAAAAACGGCTTAATGGCAAAAGCAGCGGCGGTAGCCCCGTAGCCCGCATGAGCGAAGCGACATGCGGGAAGAGCGTCCCCGGATTTCGCTGCGCTCAATCCGGGCTACGCGGGCGTTGGGAAAAAATTAAGCAGCAACTATATTGGCGGGGTGCAAAGGGCGACCCCTGCGCCGCACAAGGCCAATACGAGGCAAAGCCATGCGCTTGGATGACCTGCCGGAAAGCGGCAACATAGAAGATCGGCGTGGCGAGGCCGGTTACGGCGGAGGCGGCGGTTTCGGGCTTCCGATCGGCGGCGGCGGACTGAGCATCGGCACGATTGTGGTGCTCGGCATCATCGGTTGGGCGCTCGGCGTTGACCCGAGCCTCCTCCTCGGCGGCGCGCAGATCCTCTCAGGCTCCGGTCAACCGCAAGTGCAGGCGCCGCAGACCGCGCGCCGCACCAATACGCCCCAGGATGAGACGGGGCGCTTCGTCAACAAAGTGCTGGGCAGCACGGATGCCCGCTGGAAGGAAATCTTCGCCAAGGACGGCAAGACCTATCGCCCGCCGGTGCTCGTCCTCTATCGCGGCGCAACCGATGCAAGATGCGGCGGGCGGGCGCAATCGGCCATGGGGCCGTTCTATTGTCCGAACGATAAGAAGATCTATCTCGACACATCGTTCTTCGACCAGATTGCAACGCGCTTTCACGGCTGCGATGTGGGCCGCAAGTCGTGTCAATTTTCGCAGGCCTATGTGATCGCGCACGAGGTCGGCCATCACGTGCAGAACCTGCTCGGGGTTCTGCCGAAGGCGCAAAAGGCTCAGCAGGTGGCCAACAGCCGGGCGGAGGCCAATCACATTCAGGTTCAGGTCGAGTTGCAGGCGGACTGCCTCGCAGGTGTGTGGGCCAGCCGCGAGAACGAATATCTCAAAAGCCAGGGCAAGCCGCCGTTCATCGAGTCCGGCGATGTCGAAGCCGCCTTGCAGACAGCGGCGGCAATCGGCGATGACACATTGCAACGCCGCTCTCAGGGTCATGTGGTTCCCGACAGCTTCACCCACGGCAGCTCCGAGCAACGGCAGCGCTGGTTCTATACGGGCTTTCGCTCGGGCGCGGTGAAGAGCTGCAACACGTTCCAGTCGGCCCAACTCTGATCCATGGCCGGCATCGATGCGAACAGAGAGTTCATACCGCTCAAGATCGCGGTCCTGACCGTTTCGGATACCCGCAAGCTTGCCGATGACAAATCCGGCGCGACGCTGCTCGATCGCATCGAAAAGGCGGGCCACACCGTTGCCGACCGGGCCATTGTCACCGACGATATCGAAGCCATTCGCTCGCAGGTCAAAGCCTGGATCGCTGATTCTACAATCGACGTGATCATCACGACCGGCGGCACCGGTTTTACCGGCCGCGACGTGACCCCCGAAGCGATTGAACCGCTGTTCGAGAAGCGCATGGAAGGCTTCTCGACCATGTTCCTGCTGGTGAGCCAGGCCAAGATCGGCACGTCGGCGATTCAGACGCGCGCCACCGCAGGCGTAGCCGGCGCGACCTATATTTTCTGCCTGCCCGGCTCACCGGGCGCGTGCAAGGACGCATGGGACGACATTCTCGCGCATCAGCTCGACTACAGGTACCGCCCTTGCAACTTCGTCGAGATCATGCCCCGCCTCGACGAGACCCTGCGCCGCCCGAACTCGTAGGACCTTGTCGTAGCCCGGATGAGCGAAGCGATATCCGGGGCGGTGTCCAGGGCGGTGTCCCCGCATTTCGCTTCGCTCATGCGGGCTACAAGCCCTTGCGCGCGCCAGATTCCAGGACTATGTTCTTGTTTCGTTCACGAGCGGTCCATCCATGGACAAGTCTTTAGCAGCGCCAAGTACCCGGCCGGCCGCGGCTCCACCGCGGTCCACCGCACGGCGGGAGAATTTCCGCCCGCGCCCTGCGGCCGTGGACCTCAACGCGCCTCCCGATGGCGATGTCGCGGTTGAGCGTGAGCACCGCCGCGGCCGCGGCGCGCAATCCAACGGGTCCGGCCGCTACGAGCCGCTCGCGCGGATTGCCTTCGATGACGGTTGGCAAAGCTTTGAGGAGCTGCCGCCATTCAAGACCACGGTGACGATCGATACCACCCGCAGGATCATCACCCGCAATGACTCGCCCGATATCTCGTTCGATCGCTCCATCAATCCTTATCGCGGTTGCGAGCACGGCTGCATCTATTGCTTCGCCCGGCCGACGCACGCCTATCTCGGGCTCTCGCCCGGGCTTGATTTCGAATCCAAACTGTTTGCCAAGCCTGATGCCGCGAAGCTTCTGGAGCGCGAGCTCTCGGCGCCGAATTATGTTCCCCGCACCATCGCCATCGGCACCAACACCGATCCCTATCAGCCGATCGAGCGCGAGCATCAGATCATGCGGCGCATCCTCGAAGTGCTCGACCGCTTCGGGCATCCTGTCGGTATCGTAACGAAGTCGGCGTTGATCCTGCGCGATATCGACATTCTCTCACGTATGGCAAGACGCAAGCTGGTCAAGGTCGCGCTATCGGTGACGACGCTCGACGGCAAACTTGCACGCGTCATGGAGCCGCGGGCGGCCACGCCTGCGCGCCGGCTGGAAGCGCTTCGCCAACTCACCGCGGCCGGCGTTCCCGCCTCAGTCATGGTGGCGCCGATCATCCCGGCGCTCAACGATTCAGAGATCGAGCGCATCCTCGATGCCGCAGCGGCGGCCGGCGTGGGAGAGGCCGGCTACGTGCTTTTGCGCCTGCCGCTCGAAGTGCGCGATCTCTTCCGCGAATGGCTGATGGCCAATTTTCCCGATCGCTACCGCCACGTGTTCAAACTCATCCGCGAAACCCGCGGCGGCAAGGATTACGATTCGAGCTGGGGCAAGCGCATGACCGGCGGCGGGCCGGTGGCCTGGATGATTGGCCGAAGATTCGAGCTGGCATGTGAGAGGCTCGGGCTCAACAAGGCTCGAACGACGCTCAGCGTCGAGCATTTCAGTCCGCCGCGTCCGCAATCAACGCAACTCAGCTTGTTTTAAAGCGCGCGCGCTTCATCGCAGGTATTAATCGCATTCGCGATTACATCGCGAGTAATCCTGCCCGGTGGGCGGATGATCCAGACAATCTCTCGCGAGCCGCCTCTGCCGAAAAAGGGCGGGTTTGAAACCCGCTTACGATCGGTGGAGGAGTCACATGCAGCCGCAGCAAGCCTGGTCTCGTGGGGCGGTTCGAATTTACCAAAAGGCCGTTACCTCAGTGGCGCCGTAATCGGGTGGTGTACTTTTTCGCGGCGGGAGAGGGGGCAGATATGGCGCGCATGATCGCTGCTGCGATCGGCAGCAGCCGTCGCTTTGATGGCCAACCTACTCCCATTCCACTGCGTTGCCGGAACAGCAGTCGAGTGAACCGGGTCACGAAAAGCATCGTTATTCCATCTCTTCTCTGCTGCTGGCTTGCGAGCGCACCGGCATGGGCGATCGATTGTCTGAGCGTTCCCGGCGACCCGAAAACGGGCTGGTATTCCTGGCGTGAAATTGACGGCCGCAAATGCTGGTTCAAGAAAACGGCTGCCATGCCAGCGAAATCACAGCTTCACTGGGCGACAAAAGTTGAAGAAAAGCCGCGGCCAGTAAGCTCGCCCGCGGCTGCGCAGGAGAGAGCGGTGCCTGCGGCCGTGCCGCCGCCGGCCTCTTCGGCCGAACCGGTTGAAACAAAACCGGCGACCTTGCCGCAGTTCAGGACGGTTCGCGTCAAGCCTGTCCCGGTCACGTCACCACGGATTGGAGACAATCAGGTTGATCTGATGAATTCTGCAAGGCTATCGGCCGTTGCGGTTTTTGGTCGTGCTCAGCCAAAGCCAGGCCGCCCCGCGCCTGCCGATCCCTTCGATGCGCGTTTTAGCGGCAAAGGTAATTGAGAAGGGTAATTGAGGGTAATTGAGAAAGGCCGCCCCTCAATCCGTCATGTGCGGGCTCGACCTCGACATGCGTCGAAAATTCTTTTCTCTGTCAACCCGGTGCAATGGCGCAACCGAGGAATACCCGCGCCCGCCGGTATGATCACGCGTCCTCATGGGTAACGATGGTGAAGCCCGGCCCGGTCTGGTGTTCATCCGCGTTATGCATATCGGTGATGACCAGGGTAGAGCCGGGATGCAGCAGCGAAACCATTTGCTGTGCAGTCTGCGGCGCGAGGTCGACCCGCCTGATTGTTTCCGACGCGAGCAAGGCCGATGCGGCAGCCTGGTCGGTACCGGCAGTAAGACCAAAGGCCAGCCATTTGAGATGAGCTGGGTCCGCGTCGGGCCCGGTCAAGGTAAAAGCATGGGTACCAACCGGCTTCTCGGGCTCGATGATGCTTGCCGGAGCCGTGAAGGCTGTATTGCCATTGACGAATGCGACCAGCTTTCGGTCCGCGGCCGAAACCACGAATGAGGAGGCTTGGTGGGTCTCCTTCGTCGCATGGACCGGGTGGGCGGACTTGGCCGATGCGGTTTTGACGGCCTCGCGCGCCATCGCATCGAGATGGTCCGATATCAAAAGCCCGGGATGATTGAGATCCGCAGCGGCAACATCGGCATCGGCAATAATCACTGGGGTTCCGAGCGTGGTAATTCCGAACAGCAGCTTGGCGAACGCAAGGGGCAACCGAACGCAGCCGTGGCTCGCAGGATAGCCGGGCAGATTGCCCGCATGAAGCGCAACACCGTTCCAGGTCAGACGCTCCATGAACGGCATGGGCGCATTGTCATATTTCGACGAGTGGTGCGTTTTGTCTTTTTCCAGAATAACGAACACTCCCGCAGGCGTTCGATGTCCGGAGCGGCCCGTTGAACAAGTCGCCGCCGCTATTTCCATGCCGCCACGGTAAACGACGACCCACTGTTTGGGGATGGATACCAGGACGACAACCGGACCTTCAGGCGATCGTTCAGGATTCCAGGCGAACTCACCGGGCTTGAGCATTGCCGGATCGACGAACTGGCTTTGCGTCAGCGCGCTTGCAAGCCTTGCGCCGAGCGGAGCGGCAACTGAGGCGGCCAGTAACGCACGACGCGAGATCCTTGAAGTCGTTCTTTTCATATCGGCCTTTGCAATGTCACCAACCCTCTGCCTGAACAGCGCTGAGGTGTCGAACGTGCAGTCCCTAATGATCGCTTATGGCACAAATGCGATGCATTCTAGAGAGCATTTTTCGGTCGTATGCGCTCACTTCCGTCATTGCCGGGCTTGACACCGCAAGTCGGGCGTACCCGACTTGCGGCACTTTGTTGATGTGCGGGCCTCGGGCAAGCCCGAGGTCCGATGCAATCCATCCACTTCGCAAGAAGAACTTATCACGAAGGAGATGGACCACCCGAACTCGGGTATACCCGAGTTCGGGCACCTCAAGTTCGCAAGTCGAGTAAACTCGACTTGCGTGGTCGAGCCAGTGGGTGACGGCCTCCGCGTATTGCAAGCCGACCGGCACGCGCTGTTCGCCGCAATCGTCCTCTTGTCGTTTCTTCCGCCGCTCCATACCCTTTGCCATCAGTCGGCCTTCAGGAGCTTGATTCGAATGAACCTTCGCAATCTGTTGCAACTAGTCTGTTTTCTCCTTGCGCTGGCCCCGATCTCTGCCCGGGCGGATTTGGTGCGCGTTTACGTCACCAACAGCGCGGGTGACAGCATTCACGTCATCGATGCCGGCAACAATAAAGTCGTGCAGGAGATCAAAGGCATCGAGGGGGCGCATGGAATTGCATTCTCTCCCGACGCCTCGCGCGTCTACGTGAGTGATGAAGCATCCTCCACGCTCGATGTTTTCGACCGCAAGAGCGGCAGGCTCGCCAAGCAAGTGCTGCTGAGCGGCCACCCCAACAACATCGCTGTCGCGAAGGACGGTCGCGTGGTTGTTGGAATCGCCCGCGGGGCGGGTGCCCTCGATATCATCGATCCGACAACGCTTGCCCGCGTGAAGAGCGTTCCGGTGAACGGGCCGCTTCATAATGTCTACGTGACGCCGGACAGCAAGCATGTGGTCACCGGATCCATTCGAACGGGCATCATCACCTTCATCGATCTTGCTACGGAGCAACCCGTCTGGGAGCTCAAGCTGGATAAGGGCATTCGTCCAATGACAATCGAGGCAGCGCCTGACGGCTCGCCGAAACGCATCTTCGTGCAATTGACAGCCTTCAACGGATTTGCCGTCGTCGATTTTGCCGCGCGCAAGGAAATTGCGCGGATCGAGCTCCCGAAGATCGAAACCGACTTTGAAACTGATGGGGGGCGCGCGGGCGCGCCTTCCCACGGCATCGGTGTCGCGCCCGATGGGAAAACTCTTTGGGTCACCAGCATCCCCAATAACGCGGTGTACGCCTATTCGCTCGAGAACCTCAAATTGAACGGCGAGGTCGCGCTGCCGTCGTTGCAGCTGGCGGGACACGCGCCCATCTCGGCGGTGGCAAACTGGGTCACCTTTACGCCCGACAGCAACGCGATTTACGTCTCCAACGCCGGTTTGCGCTCCGTGTCCGTCATCGATACGCGCGCAATGAAGCTTGTCGCGGTCGTACCGGTTGGTGAGGTGCCCAAACGCATCAACACGCTCGTGATCCCCAGTTCAGCCGCTAGTGCCGCGGCGCGGAGGGCGTCGCTCCCTTGACCCACGCGGCGAGCGTGCCCCAGGCCGGGTCCTGCTTTGAGAGGAACTGCCTTCCGCCCGAGTGGAACACGTCTCCGCCGGCCTCGGGCGCAAGCGGATGAAGCAGCAAACGGCTCGCATCGGGATCGCCGGGATTAACGAGCTTTGCAGCCATCGCAAAGTTGAGACGCGATTGCGCCTCGCTCCATACACGCGTATCCGGCGCGAGCTTTTCCAGACGGAACGCATTGTTGCTCTCGGCATGACAGACGTAACAACGGGCGTAGCCCGGTCGCTTGCTGAGAAAGATCGGCTCCACACGGCTCTTAAAGAATTCATAGTCGAGCTTCGGGGCCGTTTGCGCCGCCGCGTAGAGCAGTGAGCTCGCCAATACAACAAGGGACAGCGCAAAAACTGCGGACGCGTGACGCGGCATTATGGCTTTCCATGTGTTGCTGCCGGCAGCCGGTCGATGAACGACAGCACGGCCGTGGAGAAATGATCGTTGCGGTCGCCCGCCACCATGTGGCGCGCGCCACCCACGTCAACGTAATCCGCGTGCGGGACGAGCTCGAGAAACTCCTTGGCGTGCGCCTCCTTCACGAGCTCGGAGGATGCGCCGCGCACGAGCAGCGCCGGAATCCGGATCCGGCGCGCGGCCTCGATCAAGGTGGCTTCGAGCGCCTGCCGGTCGGCTTCGGTGGCGCGCGGACCTTCGAGGAAGCGCGGATCCCAATGCCAGCGCCAGCGCCCGTCGGGCGAGAGCCGCAGATTCTTCTTTAGTCCCTCATGGCTACGCGGACGCGGCCGGTGCGGCAGATACTTGGCAACCGCCGCTGCCGCCTCGGCAACGGACGCAAATCCTTCGTGGGCGTTTGCGCGCATGAAGCCCAGCACCTTCGCAACGCCGCTCGGATCGACGCGCGGCGTAATGTCGACGAGCACAAGCGCGGAGAAAATGCTGGTATCGCAATCACGTTCGGCCTCGCCCTCGGCAAGGAGCGCGGCAATACCCCCGAGCGAAGCGCCGATGACGACGGGCTTGGTCGCGGAACGCCGGGTGAGCTCGGCCGCGATCGCTTTGGCGTCTTGGGCATAATCCGCGAATGCATAGGCGCCGCTTGCAACCCATTCGGAATCGCCATGGCCACGCTGATCGAGCGCATAAGCGAGATGGCCGCTGCCGGCGAGCCCGGCCGCGGTCTTGGCCCATGCATGCCGCGTCTGCCCGCCGCCATGCAGCAGCAGCACCGGAGGCCCGCTCTCTCCGAACACGTCGGCAACAAGCCTGTTGCCAGCGGCGCCGATGAAGGTTGCGGTGGCAGGCGTGAGGTGGCGGGTCATGTTTGGCAAGCTCTGGCGCACGATCTAATCGGCGCTTGACAGCTCCTGCTCGACCACTTGCCGCAACGGCGGCAAAGCGAACTGCACCGCGTCCCAGACGCGCAATGCGACAACGTCCTCATAATTATGACGGTACACGTTTCCCGCTCCTGCCATGTCTTTCCATGTGATCCCGGGATGACGCGCCTTCAACTCTTCCGACAATCGGCGCGATGCTTCCGAGATGATCTCAAGGCAACGCGTGACCGCATAGAGGTGCAGCTCGTCCCTTTCGAAACTCTCAAACGTGTGCTCGCGCGTGAACCGTTCTGCGAGGTCGATGTTGCGAAGAATGTCGCGCAGCGCGCTCAGCTCTGCGTCAGAACGCATAGACCATATCTCGGGCCGTTGGTCCACGCAGGTCGGGCTTCAGAGCCTCGCGGTCAATCACATCAACCGGTCCGTCGAAGAGGCTAGCGATGTAGTCCTTCAAGCCGACGTAATCGAAGAGCGTGACATGGGCCTCAGGATCGATATCGATCATGATATCGAGATCGCTGTCGGACCGATTCTCGCCACGCGCCACCGAGCCGAACACGGCGGCATGCGTGATACCGCGCGCGCGCAGCGCGCTCTCATACCGCCGCAGAGTGGCTAGAGCATCCTGAGCATTCATGCCCAGCACATAGCACAATCTGATCCCGCGGCAGAGTGCGCCACACCTGATCACCACTCGGGTCTCGTCACACAGAAGCGTTCGGGGGGGAAGCACGCAGAGTTCGAGAAAAGCAAAAGATCCGGCACCCGCCAGCAGCTTGGTGCCCGTGACAATGCCGGTGTAGAACGCAAAGGCCCCGTCGAAGTGACCGCAGCTTCCAGTTTCACAGGCGAACTCGATGAAACTTCCGCGCCGGCAGTTTCTACATGTGGCCGCAGGTGCTGCTTCAATCCCGGTAATCCCGGGCATCGCTCGGGCGCAGGATTATCCAACGCGGCGCGTTCGGATTGTGGTCGGATTTCCTGCCGGAGGCACGGCCGACCTTGGCGCGCGTCTGATTGCCCAATGGCTCTCGGAGCGGCTCGCGGCACCCTTCGTGGTCGAAAACAGACCAGGGGCCGCCACCAATATCGCAGCCGAATTGGTCGTGCGCGCGCCCGCCGACGGCTATACGCTGCTGATGGTGACGGGGGTGAATGCGGTCAATGCCACGCTCTACAGCAATCTCGATTTCAATTTCATCCGTGATATTGCACCGGTTGCAGGCGTGAACCGGTCTCCCTTCGTTCTGGAGGTGCATCCGGGGGTCCCGGTCAAGACGGTTTCCGAGCTGATTGCCTACGCCAAGGCCAATCCCGGGAAGTTGAACACGGCCTCGCTGGGGACCGGCACCGGCAGTCACTTGGGTGGCGAGCTGTTCAAGATGAGTGCCGGCATCGAAATGCTGCACGTGCCGTATCGTGGCTCGGCGCCGATGCTTATCGATCTGATTAGCGGGCAAGTGCAGGTCGCCTTCGACAACCTGCCGTCATCGATTGAACACATCAGATCCGGCACGTTGCGCGCTCTCGCCGTCACAACGGCGACGCGTTCGCACGCGCTGCCGGACATCCCAACGCTTGATGAAATCCTGCCCAGCTTCGAAGCGAGCGCATGGCAGGGCATCGGCGCGCCCCGTGACACGCCCAATGAGATCATCGACAAGCTCAACGAGACCATCAATGCGGGTCTGGCCGAGCCGCGGATCAAGGCGCAACTTGCCGACCTCGGTGCCACGGTGCTGGCGCTCTCGCCGGCCGCCTTTGGCGAGCTGATTGTCGATGAGACTGACAAATGGGGCGAGGTGATCCGCGCGGCCAATATCAAACCGGAGTAAAGCCGGCCGGTGAACGCGCGAAGGCGCGAACAGCCCGCAGCGCCGGCCGCGCTTACACCATAAAGTCCTTATTCTCGGCGCCGAGCATCACCGCCCCCCAAGAACTCCCGACATATTCGTATTGATTGGAAATGTGCTGCCGTCCGGCCATGAGGTCGGCAAGCACGCCGCCGAACGGCAGCGCGCCGGACAATCCGGCGGCTCCCGTCGCCTTGAACATGCGCGCGGCAAGGATGGTCGCGCGTTCGGTCACCGCGGTGGATTGAAACTTGTACTGCAGGCGCTCGGCCAGAGGCGGGGTCTGCCTGGCCTCGGCATAGGCGTGCAGATTGCGAAAATTGCGGTGCAGCGTTCCTTTCATCTCCTCGATTGCGGCGGCCGTCTCCGCGCAGACAAGCTGAACGAATGGATTCTCGGCCGCACGTCCCCCCGCGCGCGTGCGGCGCGTCTTGCCGTAGTCCACCAGCGCATCGAGCATGCCCTGCAACGCGCCGAGCGCCGCGGTCGAGATGCCGCGCACGAAGATCTGCCCGAACGGCAGCCGATAGAGGGTCGACGTGTTGATCGCCTGGCCGGGCCCGCGCAGCAGGAAATTGTCCCGCATGCTCTGGCAGCGGTAGGCGGGCACGAACACGTCATCAACAACAATGTCCCAGCTTCCGGTCGCCTCAAGCCCGCTTACTTCCCAGCTGTCGATGCGTTGATATTGCGTACGCGGCAAAAGGAAGATGCGGCCTTCGCAAGCAGAATCGGACACCGTGGCCATCGCGCCCAACAGTGCCCAATCGCAATGCGCGCAGCCGCTTGCATATTTCCAGCGCCCGCTCAGCCGGAACCCGCCGGGAACGGCCGCGGCCTTGCCCGCCGGCATCAGCGAGGAGCAGATCAAGACGGAGTTGTCGCGGCCCCATACCTCCTGCGCCGCCTGGTCATCCAACAGCGCCATGAACCACGGATGCACGCCCGCGACGCCGTAGATCCATGCAGTCGACATGTCGCCCCGGGCGAGCGCGAGCTCCACCTCGTAAAAGCTATGCAGATCCATCTCGTAGCCGCCCCAGCGCCTCGGTTGCAGCACACGGAACAAGCCCGCGTTCTGCATGTCCGCGATGGTTTGATCGGGAATCTGGCGCCGGCGGCGGCCTTCGCGCGAGCGCGCGGCGAGCGCAGGCATCAAGGCGCGGGCGCGGGCAATGATCTCCGCCGCTTGCGGCACCTGCGCGGCAACAGAAGTCGCCCCGTGCATGGGTTGCCAGCTTACTCCGCGGCCGCGAGACCCTTGCGCGCGTTGCGCTCGAGGCAGGCGATGACATGATCCGTCGCCATGACATCGCCGAAAGTGAGATAGAATGCGCAGAGCGACGCATTATGGTCTTCGTCGGTGACGGCGGCGTTGCCGTCGCTGACCATGACGGTCCTGAAATTGAGCATCATGGCGTCGCGCGCAGTCGATTCGCAGCAGACATTCGTGACTGTGCCGGTGATCAGGACCGTATCGATCCCGCGCTCGCGCAGGATCTCCGCAAGCCTGGAGGAGCCCTGGATAAAGGCGCTGAACCGGTTCTTCTCGACAACGAGATCGGAGGGCTTTACGTCGAGCGACGACCAAAGCGCGTGTCCCTTGCTGTCTGCGGTCAGCGCGGCAATGCGCTTCTTGCCCTGCTCGGGGCTCGCGATCTCGAAATAGGTCGACCAGCTCTGCAGCGCGTCCGGCGTGAACGTCGTCTTGAT
>CATPCO010000458.1 GCA_955652925.1 uncultured Xanthobacteraceae bacterium
AACTTATGCGTGCTGAGAGAGCTGGAGTTGGGGTATCAAGTTGCAGCCAAGGACAGCACCTATGCTGAATAAGCCAGAGGGACATCAAGTCAAATGGAAAAAGGGTTTCAATCGACTCTTTGTGGTCGTTGCCTTCAGCTGGGTTGTCATCGATCATCTGAAAACGTAGTTTTTTGAACATCTGCCGGAGTAAACACCTCAACATCATCTGCGCCGCAGGCGCACCTCATCCGTCAATCATCCTTGAAGTCAGCTGAGGTTTAATCATCGTCGAAGGTGGGAGCTAGAACGGGACCTCGCCGCTTGTAACGACGAGGTCCCCGGTTGGCAACCTTCATCAGGTAGCCATCCATCGGAATGGACCTACCCTGCCATGATCGGTCGCCGTTGTCCAGTCCCACCTGGCGACGCGGATGGCGTGTCATGGCGAGGTTGTTCTCCGTCAGCGGGTTTGCCGCGGCAGCCAATGCCACGCCGTGTTCTGGATCTGTCGCCGCTGCGATCGGGGACAGCGTTATTGCAGCATGGCCTGCCAGGCCGAAGCCCGCCGTCAACAGCGCCGTTGTGCCAACCGTCGCCACCAGCAAAGCCCCGAAGGACGAAAAGACCATCGCGATCGGCAGCGCGACTATCGCAAACGCCGGGCGCAAAAAAGTGTGACGGATCAGGGTTCCGCTTCGATCTCCTCGCCGGGCAATATGTCAACGTGGGATGCGAGATCAGCGCGGGTCGCGGCCCGAGTAGACTTCGCCTTCGCTTCTGTGCAAGCGCGGAAGCCGTCGAGTAAGGCTCATCCGCCCTTCCTGCGCTGTATTGGGTGCGGTCGGCGCGGTCGGTTCGTCGATCCGTTCCCCAAAATCCCCGCCGTGAGGATGCGGAACTTCGATGATTAGCTCAGAAACCCGCGTACAGATCCGTCATTGGTTCTACGCCGAACATTGGAAGATTGGCACCATTGCCCAAGAACTCGGCGTCCATCCCGATACCGTCCGCTCCGCCATTGAGTCCAACCGCTTCCACCGCGCGCAAACCCTGCGCCCCTGCCTCACCGATCCCTACTTGCCTTTCATCCGCCAGACCTTGGACCTGTATCCCCGCTTGCGCGCCACCCGCATCTACCAGATGCTCCGCGAACGCGGCTACCAGGGTAGCGTCGTCCAGTTGCGGCGCGCCGTGGCCAATCTGCGCCCCCAGCGGCCGGAACCATTTTTGCGTCTGCATATGTTTCCAGCCGAGCAAGCACAAGTCGACTGGGCGCACTTCGGCGAAGTCCTAGTCGGACGCGCCCGCCGACGTCTGTCCTGCTTTGTCATCACCCTGGCCTACTCCCGAGCGTTGTATCTGGAGTTTTTCTTCGACCAAACCATGGAGAACTTTTTGCGCGGCCATGTCCATGCCTTTCAAGCCTGGGAGGGCTCACCACGCGTGATTCTTCATGACAATCTTCGCAGTGCGGTGCTGGAGCGGCGCGGCAATCAAATCCACTTCCATCCCCGTTTGCTGGAGTTGTGTGCCCACTATCACTGCATCGCCCGTCCCTGCCAGGTGCGGGCCGGCAATCAGAAAGGCCGCGTCGAACGCGCGATTCGTTACGTGCGCGAATCCTTCTGGGCCGGCCGCGACTTCACCACCTTGGAACAATGCAATCGTCAGGCCCTCCTCTGGCGCGACCAGGTCGCGCATCAGCGCCCCTGGCCCGGCGACGATACCCGCACCGTGGCGCAGGCCTTCAACGAAGAACAACCGCGCTTACTACCGCTGCCCCTCCATCCCTTCAACACCGATTTGATTCTTCCCATTCGTTCCGCCAAGACCATCTACCTCCGCTTTGATCTCAACGATTATTCCATCCCGCCTGAGGCCGTTCGCCGTCCCCTCACCTTAGTCGCCTCCGACACCTGGATTCGTATCTTGGACGGAACCCAGGAGATCGCTCGGCATCGCCGCAGTTATGATCGGCACCAACCGCTGCTGGATCCGGCTCATCAACAGGCGCTGCTGCAGGAAAAACGCAAGGCGTTTCACTCCACTCCCACGGGCCGGCTTGCCCAAGCCGTGCCGGAAAGCGAAACCTTGCTGGATCTCGCCTTCGCCCGTGGGGAATCGGCGGGCAGTCAAACTGCCCAACTGCTCAAACTGCTGGACCTCTACGGGGCTCCGGCCTTACGCCATGCCATCGAAGAAGCACTGGAGCGGGACACGCCCCGCGCTTCTTCTGTGGCTTTCCTGCTGCGGAGGCGGCAGCAACCGACACCCTCCGCGGCGCCCAAGGTCGATCTCAGCCGCCACCCCGAAGCGCAAGCCATTGATGTTCAACCCCACGACTTGGAGACCTACGATGAACTCGCCCACCACCACGACGATGACCCCGATGAATAACCTCGCCGCTCAACTCGGACAAGTTGGATTGCGCGCGCTACCTGCCAACCTGGACGACTTTGTCGCACGCGCCACCAAGGGCCGCTGGTCCCCCCGCATGCTGCTGGAGCAACTGGCGCAGGCCGAG
>CATPCO010000459.1 GCA_955652925.1 uncultured Xanthobacteraceae bacterium
GTGCCACACGGCAATGAAAGTGCGGGATTGGTGGCGAGCGTGATGAAATAAGTCAGTGCAAGCCAGTGATAGTAGTTGCGCAGCTTCTTGCCGTCGAGCTTGTCCAAATAAAGCTGTGCCCACGGAAATGGCGAGACCGGCGTTGTCGGCGACAGTACCAGATCATTGTCGCGGAAGGTGGTCTGGAAGCGTCGAAAGATTCGGGTTTGCTCGGCGTGTGCCCAGGCCACATCGGCAAGCGACATGCGGGCGCCGATCTCGTAATTCGCGCGTACATAGGGGCCGAGCGAATTCGGATCTTTCTGATAAATGGCTCGATAACGCTCCACAAAGTTCTGCGCGCGAACAATATCAAAGCAGGAATCGGCCTCACCGAAGTCGAACTTGACCTCTTCACAGCAGCGGAAGAGATGGCGCATGGCGACAATCCGCCGGCGGAAGATCGCGCGGATTTCCGGGTCCACCGGGCATTGTCCGAAGTCCTCGGTCCAGCCGACCCGCAATGTTCCGAGATCGACAGGGTCTGCGAGCGCGATGGATCTTGCATCGAGCGGAAATGCCAATGGCTCGCGATCATCCATGCCCACCTGCGCGGAGAAGAGAAGGCGCGTATCGGCAACGCTGCGTCCCATCGGCCCCAGCACGGAGAGCGGGCTCCAGCCGAGCGCGCGGGCGTCCATGGGCACGACGCCGGGCGAGGGGCGAAACCCCACCACGCCGCAGATGGCGGCGGGGATGCGCAGCGATCCTCCCGTATCGGAGCCGGTGCATACGGGGAGCATGTCGCACGCCAGCGCCACTGCGGAGCCCCCCGACGAGCCGCCGGCGTTGAGCCGCGGATCGAACGGGTTTCCGGTCGCGCCCCAGACCACATTGCGCGTGTTGGCGCCGGCACCAAACTCCGGCACATTCGTCTTGGCGACGATGATAGCGCCTGCCGCGCGCACGCGGGCGACCATGGCTGCATCCTGCGCGGGAATGAAGCTGCGATAAAGCGCCGAGCCATAGGTGGTAAGGAGCCCGGCGGTCTCGTGCAGATCCTTGATCCCGGTCGGCAACCCATGCAGCGGCCCTAGTCGCTCGCCCTTGCGGACGTCTCTTTCGGCAAGCAAAGCAAGCTTACGCGCACCGGCAAAATCGCTCGCCGCGATTGCGTTCACCGCACGATTGAGCGCCTCGATGCGACCAATCGAAGCTTCCAGAAGCTCGACGGGGGAAATTTCCTTTGTGCCGATTCGGCGCCGAAGCTCGACGGTGGAAAGGGCCAATAACTCTTCTGCTGCGCTCATCGATCAAGCTCGCTAACGCGATTTTCTGTGGGCAGGCTACGTCAAAGGCGCTGCCGGTCGGTGGACGCAGCTGATGTGATTCGAGGCTTCGCGTTGCGGCGAGTCATTCGCGACCGTCGCGGCCGAGATCGAAAGTGAAAAATCCCTCGGCATTTTGCGGGCGCTCCAGCACTTCGGGATGGTGGAGCGTGCGGACTGTATCGTTGTATCCGGAACGCCAATGCGTATGCATGCTCACACGCGAGAACTCGTAGTCTTTGGAATCGCCCTCGTATTCTTGGGCACGATAGATCAAATGGACGAGGTTGTAGACCTTGCGGATGCTGGCGGAATTGAGGATCTCGAATTCAGGGCCGGTCCGCAATTCAGCCGGAAGTTTTTCCAGAAGGATGGCGAGCGTGTTGCGCATCTGCTGCAGCTGCCGTACCCGGTCCGAGTTGGCGCGGGTTCTGCTCGAATACACGATCTCTTTGTGCCGAGTCAGCACTTGCGCCATAGTTCTGGGAACATCGCCGCGCGCGTCCCAGAGATCAACCTGGAAAACCAGAGTGTCTCGGCGAGGCTGACCGTCCACCACCCATTGCAGCGGAGTATTCGACACAAGGCCCCCATCCCAATAATACTCTCCTTGAATCTCCACTGGCGGGAAACCCGGCGGCAACGCACCGCTTGCAAGAACGTGCTCCGGCCGGATGGTGTGCGTGTTTGTATCGAAATAGACGAAATTGCCAGTGCGTACATTCACCGAACCGACGCTGAACCGCATCTCGCCGGCATTGATCCGATCGAAATCCACCAGCCGCTCCAACGTTTGACGCAGCGGAGTCGTGTCGTAGTAGCTCGTCGCGGAAGGCGTTCCCGCCGGCGCCAACCAAGGCACGGAGAGACGCGGCGTGAAAAAAGCCGGTGCACCCGAGGCAAGGCGCAAACGCGGCACTGATCCGATTCATGTAGCTGCGGACCACGTCCGCATTCGGAAGAAGCTGATCCGCGTTTCGTTCTGCACCCTGCCAAAATGGTGTCGTGACGCTTTCCCAGAATTCCTTCAGTTTGTCGACACGCGCCTGCGGCGCGTTTCCGGCAATGAGAGCAGTGTTGATCGCCCCAATGGAGATTCCCGCAACCCAATCAGGGTGGAGATCGGCCTCAGCCAGCGCCTCATAAACTCCTGCCTGGTAAGCACCGAGCGCACCCCCGCCTTGCAGCACCAATGCAATCTGCTGGAACAGCGGACGGGGCCGGGCGCGATGGGTCTTGTTCTGCTGTCGCGCTTCCAATGGTTATACCCATGGCGCACCACTGGGACGCGCTTCTTCGGTTGATTCGAGGCAAATGTGCTCTAACCTTTGCTGAGTGATTCGCGCGGTCGCCTCTCCTCGTTGCGGATTGCCCGGAGAGGAGCTCGGTTTCCTATCCAGGCATCACAGCCGCCCAGAGCGCTGCATGCCCGTCTCTGTACCAAGTATTGGCACGTTTGTTGCTTAGCTGCGCATTGGTCCAAGAGCTGCGTTCACTACCATGCGTCATCGACTGCAGCATGGAGGCTGGAGATGTTTAATCTCGCCCGCATTTCAGTTGCATTCCCGGTCGCGGCATTCGGCCTGGCAATCACTGCGCTCGTCGTTCCTGGCAAAAGCATCGCGCAGGAA
>CATPCO010000460.1 GCA_955652925.1 uncultured Xanthobacteraceae bacterium
AATTCATGGAGATGAGCGGTTTTACCGTCGTTCACAGCGAGGTGCTGGGATTCGTGGCCTCGATTGAGCTTGGCCGCGTGGGAGCGCAAGAAGCCTATGAGCTCGGCCGCCGCTCTTACCGGCCCGACGCCGAGGCTATTCTCATGCCCGGCGGCAACTTGCCTGCGATGAGCGTTGTCGAGCGACTCGAGCGCGAGCTCGGCAAGCCCGTCCTTGCCAACAATGCAGTGAGCCTTTGGGCCGGGTTGCGCCTGCTCAAGCGCACCGACAGCATTCCCGGTTACGGATTGCTGTTGCGCAATCACCTCGCGGCTTAGCTTAGCTCCTCGAAACGTTTTGACCGCGCCGCAATAAATCCCGTTCGGTTGCGGGAGTTAATCACAGCGCGGGGCAAACGGAGAGATTGAGAATGAGGATTGTCATCCCCGACGACTATCAGGATATGGTCAATCAGCTCGATTGCTTTTCACTGATCGGCCATCACGAGGTCACCCTTTATCGTGAGCCGGCGCGCGATTTGACGCAGCTGATCGAACGATTGAGTAAAGCCGATGTGGTCGTTGCGATTCGCGAACGCGTGGAATTTTCGAGCGCGCTGCTCGAAAACCTCCCCCGGCTCAAGCTCATTGCGCTCGTCGGCCGCAATTCCAAGATGATTGATTTTGCTGCCTGCACCGAGCTCGGCATTCCAGTTGCGACCGGCAAAAGCAATTCACCGGTTGCTCCGGCCGAGCTCACGCTCGCGCTGATCCTCGCGTCGCGCCGCAATGTCGCACTCGAAGCGCAGCGCATGCAGCGCGGAGAATGGCCGTGCACCCTGTCGCACCGGCTGCGCGGGTCGACGCTCGGCATTTTTGGCCTGGGCGCGATCGGCGAGTTGGTCGCGCAGGCGGGGCACGGACTTGGAATGGAGATTCTGGTTTGGGGGCAGAGCTCATCGCTCGAAAAGGCCGCCGCTGCGGGTTACGCGCAGGCGAAAAACAAGCGGGAGCTGTTCGAGCATTCCGACGTCTTATCACTGCATGCGCGACTGACGCGTGAGACGCAGGGCATCGTCGGCGCGGGCGAGCTCGATTGCATGAAGCCGACTGCATTGCTCGTGAACACCGCGCGCGCTGAGCTCATTGCGCCGGGGGCGCTGCTCGCCGCGTTGCGCAGGGGCCGGCCCGGCTACGCCGCCGTCGATGTCTACGAGCATGAGCCGATCATGAACGGCGATCACCCGTTCCTCGCCATGCCAAATGTGCTATGCACACCCCACCTTGGCTGGGCCGAATGGACGAACCACGAGCTCTATTTCCGTGAGGCGTTCGAGCAGATCGTTGCGTATGAGCAGGGCTTGCCGCTGCGGCTGGCAAATCCGAAGGTTGCGCCGCGACAATTGATCTGATCGGCACCGGTTTCATCGAAGGTGCCATTGTCACCGGCAAAGCGCATTGCGTTTCTATCGCTACTTCACGGAGCTTCGGCCGCTCACGCTTGCATGGCCCAGCGCTGGTTTGGTCATCGGCCTGATCCTTTAGGGATCCGGATCGCCACTTTTCGCGGGCCTCATCTGGGCCATCGCAACCATCCCGGTATTGGGTGTCCTCGTTGCCGAGGTGATCACCGAGTAAGTAATGGTGCCTTTTCCGGCACACTTGATGATAATCGAGAAGCGGCATCGCTCTCTCGTTCATTGATTCCAACCTCAGCTTGGTACATTAGAATTAGAACAAATAAAAGAAAACGCGCTAAGTCGCCTGACCCCTTGTGCAATTGCTACTGTTTAGTTCATTTCTAAAGTATTCGACTTTTAGAATTGCTCCAGCTCGCCGCAATTATACCGATTCTAATCTTCGCCCACGACATTGACTCTCAACAGCCGCACAATAACGTCGCGGCATCGGAAGCGAATTTGTTGGAGCTTGCTCCAGGTTCGCATGTTTGGGGGACTCGGTCGTGTCTTTGTTTCGTAGCGCCGCTAGACAGCACGCTCGCCAAGCGCTCGATGACCTACGCAGAATGCTCACATTGGGGCTTGCATGGATTCGTCGTCAACGCCGCGCAAAGCCGTTCCTTGCGATGGCAGCTTTAGTTGTGCTGAGAGGCGGCTCCGCCACAGCTGCGGACAAGGGCGTGGCGCAGAAAGCACCAGCACAGGCCTGCAATGTGAATTGGTATCAGGGCTGGTACACCGGCCTCAACTTTGGCGGCGTTGGCTATACAGCCTCCCGCACCGACCAGGACGCACAACTCATCAATGTTGCTACTTACACCCAGAGAAACACAGGCTACTTTGGCGGTGGACAGCTCGGCTACAATTGGACGACCTGTCATGGCCTCTTCGGCATCGAGCTTGACGGCAGCGCGGGAAGCGCTGTCGCTTCGACGGGTCTGCTGCCGAACTCCACGAATGCCGACGTATCGATCACCAGCCGATTCAACGGACTGGTTACGACCCGTGCGCGTGCTGGCATCGTGATGGACAGTACGCTGCTTTATGTCACCGGCGGGGTTGCTGCGGCTCACACGCTCACGACCTACCTCAACATCGCCGGGGATCAGTTCAGCTTCAACAATTGGAGCTGGGGTTGGATCGCTGGTGTCGGCGGCGAGCTGGCGGTCGCCAGCAACATCAGTCTGCGGTCGGAGGTGCTTTATGTCGGGATCGCGGATCACACCTATACGTTCATCAGTCCGACATTGGGGCCGGGAAATTTCACGCACAGCGACGCGGCTTGGATAATCCGTGCCGGTCTCAACGTGAAGCTTGGCTTCGATCCAGCCATTCCGACCTATTGAGTTCGCCGCGGGAGCAATCTCGATGTCGAGTCCGCGGCGCGCATCGATGGTTCTGCTGACAGCAGCCGCCATGTTGAGCATGGGGGAAAGGTTCGCTCTCGGCGAGGGGGGCAAGCCATCTGCGCCCATACCACCTGCTGCCGCGCCCGCACCCTCAAACGAGGAGCTGCTGCGAAACGTGCAGTGCATGGAGCAACGCATTCGTGCGCTCGAAGCACAGCTCAAGGCGCAGACAGCTGCACCGGCAGGAGCCGCTGAGACGCCAGCCGGCGAAACACCTAAACCCTTCAACACGCGGTTTCCCGAGCCCCTCCCCACGCGCGGGGCGCGGGTGTCCAACGGCGCACCCAAGCCTCCCCCCGCAAAGGACGCTGCCCAGCCGGGCGCGGAAGCGGTTACGCCTAGCCCGGCAGAGCCGGCTGCAAAGCCAACTGAGCCGGCCGCGAAACCTTCAGAGCCGGTGGCCAAGCCACCGGAGCAAGCGCCGAGATCCGCCGTGCCGCCGGGCAAGGCCGCACCCGCGGCAAACAAAGCTGCGGACCCTTGCGCGCCAGTACCCCCAACCCAGACTGCCAAAACGTCTCCTTCATCGCCGTTGTTGCCGGCGCTGCCGGGTGGACCGTCGCCAGCGGCACCACCAGCCGAGCAGCAACTGTTGCCCCCGCTACCGGGGGGGCACGCGACAGACGCAGGCACCACGACCGGCAAGAAAGGTATCCTCGGGGTAGCCGACACTCCTGTGGCGGGTCTGAGCATCGGCGCTTATGGCGAATTCAAGTATGGCTCGTTGCAGAATCCAGCTGCGAACGGGCAATGGCAGAACGGCGCTGACGCCCACCGTCTGGTACTGCTTCCGACCTATGCCATCACCGACAACATCATCTTCAACGCCGAGATCGAGTTCGAGCACGCAGGCACCGGCTTCGACGCGGACGACAAGCTGCACGGCACCGCGGAGATCGAGCAGATATTCGTGGATTTCAAGATCGTGGACCAGTTCAACTGGCGTTCCCCAGGCATTGACCTCATCCCCATCGGCTACATCAACCAGCATCACGAGCCGACCCAGTTCTACAGCGTCAACCGGCCGCCGCTCTATAATGGGCTCATCCCCTCGACCTGGAAGGCGCCCGCATCCAGCGTGTTTGGAACGATAACGGACGGCGTAAACTATCAGGTGCAGGTCAGCAGCAGCCTCGAGGATTTCGGCGACGACTTCGCGCTGCGTACGGACGCCAACACCGTCCCCCCGTTTCCGGCACCCTATGCTCCCGGGATCAGCGGCCTCACCGGGCTTCCTTTCTCGCTTCCGGTGCGCGGCGATTTCCGCCAGCTCAGCAATGATCTTGCCTATGCCGGGAAGCTCGACTTTACGCCGCCATCCGTGCCGGGCCTGGGTTGGAGCGTGAGCGTTTACTACACGCCGAGCACGACGCCGCGCTTGGCGCACGATGACTTCGGTAATCTGCTGGGGCGATCGAGCCTCGCCATGTTCGACGCGGAGTTCCGTTATCGCATTCCGAAGACCTGGCTTGAGTTTCGCGGCGAGTATGTGCGCGCGATCGTCGGCAGTCCGATCAATCTGCGCGCCAACAACGATAGCGACCCCACTAACAATGTGGGCCGGTACA